>NZ_JBZCPP010000006.1:0-213293 GCF_058267515.1 Pradoshia sp. Z6_59 | reverse complement strand
GAAAATCTCACATATGGAACCTATTATGTGAAAGAACTCACAGCACCGGAAGGTTATCAGTTATCTAAAGAAATTAGAACAATTGAAGTGAATGGAGATATTGAGCTAACAGAGGGATTTGAAAACGAAGCAATCAAAGAGTCAACAGGATCCATTCAATTTACCAAAACTGATAAGGATACAGGTAATGGATTGCAGGGAGCGATATTTGGTCTTTACGATAACAAAAATTGTGAGGGAGAGCCGAAGGCTAAAGCGACATCTGATGAAAAAGGTCTAGTAAAATTCGAGCAACTCACATATGGCACATATTATGTGAAGGAACTCACAGCACCGGAAGACTATCAGCTATCTGGGGAAATCAGAGCTGTTACAGTAGATAAAGAACTTGTAACTACAGGTAAGTTTACCAATGAACGAATTAAGGAATTGGTAGGAACGATCGAATTCACCAAAGTGGATAAAGAAACAGGTGAAGGCTTAGAAGGAGCAGTCTTTGCTCTCTACGATAATGCGGAATGTCAGGGAGAGGCAAAGTATAAAGCAACGTCTAACGGCAATGGGTTGGTAAGATTTGCAGATGTCCGATATGGCACATATTATGTGAAGGAAATTAAAGCACCTGAAGGCTATCAGGCTTCCGATACAATATTGCCAATTGAAGTGAATAGTAGCCATCTAAATTTAGGTAAAATTGAAGACGAAGCACTAACTGGAGCGATCGAGTTCACCAAAGTTGATAAAGAAACAGGTGATGGGTTAGAAGGAGCAGTCTTTGCTCTCTACGATAATGCGGAATGTAAGGGAGAGGCAAAGTATAAAGCAACGTCTAACGGCGATGGTTTGGTAAGATTTGCAGATGTCCGATATGGAACATACTATTTGAAGGAAATTAAAGCACCAGAAGGCTTTCAGGCCTCCGATAAAATCTGGCCAATCGAAGTGAATAGTAGCTATCAAAATCTAGGTAAAATTGAAGATGAAGCAATCAAGGATCCAACAGGATCTATCGAACTCAAAAAAATCGATTCCAAAGATAAAAAAGTTCTTGAAGGAGCAGAGTTTGAACTCTATCAGGATGGAAAGGTCATTAAGACAGGAAAAACAGATAAAAATGGTAGTCTGAACTTTGAGAACTTATCATATGGAACCTACGAGATTAAAGAAACGAAAGCTCCAAAAGGATACCAGCTTTCAGATGAAGTGAAACATGTTGAAATTAAGAGCGATAAAAAAGTAGTTATTGAATTTGAAAATACGCTCATTAATCAATCTATAATGCCTGAATCACCAAGTGATAGTGAATCACCTAATCAACTAGTTGATTCAGATTCCAATGCAATTTCTTCTGATGAAGTTATGACTGGATCAGACAGTAAACAGCAGACAAGTGAGGGCATGTTCCTTAATGGGCTACCGCAAACAGGTGATGCTCTTACAAGGACTTTAATTGTACTTGGTCTTATTTTAGTATTCGCGGGAATTATATTCTTGACTAAACGCGCGAAGAACTGATTGAGTCCATATGAAAAAAATTGGTGGTTTGTTATTACTGGTTGGTATTGGTTGCTTGCTGTATTCTTTTTACATTGAAGAAAAGCAAAAAGAAGATATTAATCAATTACAATCAGCATTAGAAGCAATTCAAAATACGGATAACTTGGCTGATTCAGAGTCAATCAAAGAAGAAGTGAGCACATCTTTAAATATCGATGAAACAGATCTTTCAGATGTTCTCACGCTTACTATCCCATCCATTAATTTGGAGGCACCTGTGTTGCCGGAAACAACACAGGAAAGCCTGGATGTTGCCTTAACCCAGATTAAAACGAACCAAGTACCTGGACATGATAATTTCACTATTGCTGGCCATAATAGTGCGGTATATGGAAGACATTTTAATCGTCTGAATGAAGTAGGAAAGGGGGATGTAATCTATTTAATAGATGGAAAGAATGAATTCGTTTATCAAGTTAAATCAAAAAATATTATAGATCCTCAAGAAGTAGAAGTATTAAATGATACCCCGGGAAAAAGGGAGATAACGTTAATTACTTGTACATTAAGTGGAACTAAACGAATTGCGGTAAAAGGACAATTAATTTCAAGCAAATAAACATAAAATAAAGACTTCTATCTCTTAGACAGATAGAAGTCTTTATTTTGTATACACCCTTTTGAGTAAAAAAACAGACACAAAGTAAAGGAGTACACCAGGTTTGTGTCTGTCTTATATTAAATTAAACAAAATTTTCGATTTGTTTCGTTTGAATTGATTCTTTATTATCTTTCGGAACAAATCGCTCCGTAAGTGCTGAGATAGCGCCATCACCTGTTACATTGCATGCTGTTCCAAAGCTATCCTGAGCAAGGTATAACGCAATCATGAGGGAAAGCATATTGTCAGAGAAGCCGAGCATGGATTCTAATAAACCAAGTGCAGCCATAACAGCTCCTCCTGGAACTCCCGGTGCCGCTATCATTGTGACACCAAGCATTAATATAAATGGTAGCATTTGTGTAAAGCTGGAATCCGTCCCCTGTAACAGCATGACTGCCATCGCACAGCTAACGAGAGTAATGGTACTACCGGATAAGTGGATAGTTGCTAATAGTGGAACCGTGAAGTTTGCTATCTTTTCTTTAACGCCCATTTTTTTAGTCCGATCCACAGTAACAGGAATCGTTGATGCGGAAGACTGCGTTCCTAAAGCTGTAAAGTACGCCGGTAACATAGTCTTAAGCATTTTAAATGGATTTTTCTTAGAGGCTGCTCCCGCAACTGTATACTGTATGACTAACATAAACAAATGTAAAGCAATGATCATCACAAATACTTTAGCAAATACGCTTAGGATAGACGCAATTTGACCGCCCTGAGTCATGTTTGCGAATATACCAAAGATATGAAAAGGTAGAAGAGGGATAATAATCGTATTAATTACCTTTACGACAATCTCTTTGAATTCTTCCATTACATTCAGAAGTGCCTCTCCTTTGATAGAAGCCATCCCCACACCAATTGTAAAGGCTACAAGCAAAGCCGTCATAACACCCATTACAGCAGGCATTTCAATTGTAAAATATGGAGTGAGTAAAGCTTCCTCAGGATTTGCAAAGCTTTGAGCAGTCTGGTTTTTTAATATAATTGGATACAATGCTTTGGCAACGAAAAAAGCTATTAAGCCAGCCATTATTGTAGAAGCATAGGCTAAGCCAGTTGTGATACCAAGCATTTTACCGGCACCTTTCCCCATCATTCCAATTCCTGAAGCAATAAAACCGATGATAATAAAGGGAATGATAAATTCTAAAAAGCTGCTAAAAAGCCCGTTGAAAGTAGTGAAAATACGAAGCATCCAGGCTGGGGCAATCATTCCTATACCAATACCGAGAAAAATAGCCAATATAATCTTGGGTAATATACCGAATCGTTTCATGGTGTCCTCCTTGTAAATACAGTTGTACTCTATATGTGGATTATACAGAAAAATGAATTAAAAAGTAACCTTTATGCTTAAAAAGAATAAAATAATATTTTTGGTTGGTGGTTGAAGTTAAATCTCTTAAATTTGGGATATACATATTGGTTAAATAATATAAATGAAAAAGCTATAGGGGGAGCAGAGATAACGTTTTTTAAATTCAATATATTTCCATATAATGATATAATTGATTGGAGATATATAATCATTCTCTATTCCTTCATCTGTTTTTGCACTTTAAATAGTGAGTGATTGTGTGTATGAAAGGAGGAGAAAAATGCTAGGGATTCTGGAGTTTCAGTTAATCAAAATTATAGTTAATATCTTCGTTATTCTCGCTATCTTTTGTTTTGCCCTCCTTTTTACGAAGCAAGCTGAGTATGTTGAAAGCATAAAAAGAAGTGCGATTACCTCTGAAGAAAAGAGAAGTTCCCTTATTAAAAGAATGGCTTATGGCGCAGTTTTAGCTATCATTACTATTTTAATTGAGTATATCTTGGTTTATTATCTGTCGGGTTATTTTGAAGTAGAGATTAACGAATTTAGTTTTATATTCAGTATCTTTGTTTTGTGTTTTTTCTTAATGATAGGAGTGGGCCCACAGGAATATACTGAACCAACCACTAATAATTATTGGGTTAGACAAGAGTTATACTGGACTCTCAGCAATAAAGAATTTGATATATTGGGAAAACCATTTTTAATAGGGGCTGTAACTTTTTTTCTCATCCATTTAGTTTACTTCATCGCCTAGCTCCTCATTGTTTGATCTAATTATGATATTCTATCCGCCTCCATCTAGTCTTCTTAAATGGTAAATAGTCATTTCTTGTATAAATCCGTTCCAATGACCTATGGAGAATCTTAATTATTTTTGGTAAAAATATATAATTATATATAGATAGAATGGTTTATTTAGGTTTTAAAGGTATAAAAAGTTAATTGTATATATTGCTAATTTTTTCATAAACTGATAATATTAGGACGTTGTTATTTTGGAAAGCAAATATTCAAATAGTTAGAGTCTTTCCAAGCAGATAAAAATTGACCACTATCCCACGGGAAGTTAAGGCCATACGGACAGCCGGGTCAAATGCCGACAGGCAACATTAGTTGCCCTATTGATTGAGTTAGAAGCTCAAATTTTATAAGTTGGTTACTTTATAACCAGTACGACATAAATCGTGCAAAACTTGTGAAACGGTCAATAAGAGTGGTAAAAGTATTTATTTGCTATTTAGACTCTGATCTCCTTTTTAGGTATGTTGAATATTAAAAAGCTTTTCAGACATAAAATTCATTGGATTTTATGTGTGGCAATATGTCTGTTTTTATATATGCTTTTTAATAGGATAATAATATCTACAAGCAAGTGATGTGCAATGAAATGCGCGTACACTTGCTTTTTTGTTGTCTTTTAACTTTTTTAATTAATATAAATCCCCCCATAAAGTAAAACCAAAGGGAAGTGTGGAGAATTTTCAGCGAGAGGAAGTTTTGTGATGAATGAACAAGGAAGATTATTTCGTCTTTCGCAGGGGCGGGCGCCTATTTATGAAGCATTGGAAGAGTTCAAGAAAAAGCGGATTGTTCCTTTTGATGTACCCGGTCATAAACGCGGGAGAGGTAATCCTGAATTGACAGCTTTTTTGGGTGAGCAAGCGGTTAGCGTGGATGTAAACTCGATGAAGCCGCTTGATAATCTCTGTCACCCGGTGTCCGTCATTAAAGAAGCAGAAGAATTAGCAGCTGAAGCATTTGGTGCTGCACATGCATTTTTTATGGTGAATGGAACGACATCTGCCGTACAGGGGATGGTCCTGACAGCTTGTAAAGCGGGAGATAAGATTATTCTTCCCCGAAATGTTCATCGCAGTGTCATCAACGCACTTGTTCTATGTGGTGCCGTGCCGGTCTATGTAAATCCGGAAATGGATAAAAATCTAGGAATCGCGCTTGGTATGTCTCTCAGCCAGGTGGAAAAAGCGATTAAAGAAAACCCAGAGGCTAAAGCTATCTTGGTCAATAACCCAACCTATTATGGAATCTGCTCAGATTTACGAGGGATTGTGAAGCTTGCCCATCAGCATAATATGCTTGTTCTTGCAGATGAAGCACACGGAGCACATTTGTACTTTGGAAAAAACCTACCCGTGAGTGCCATGGCTGCTGGTGCAGATATGGCTTCAGTCAGCATGCATAAATCCGGGGGGAGTTTGACGCAAAGCTCATTTATGCTAATGGGACCCTCTGTGAATGTCGGTTATGCAAGGCAAATTGTTAATCTGACACAAACGACTAGCGGATCGTATTTGTTACTTTCAAGCTTAGATCTTTCCCGAAGAAATCTAGCGTTAAATGGAGAGCGGATTTTCGATGATGTTATTAATCTTGCAGAATATGTGCGGAATGAAATCAATCAAATTGGTGACTATTATGCCTTTTCGAGAGAATTAGTGAATGGAGATAGCATATTTGATTTTGATGTAACTAAGCTCTCGGTACATACATTAGATATCGGACTAGCGGGAATTGAGGTATATGACTTATTGCGAGATGAGTATGATATCCAGATTGAATTTGGAGATATAGGCAATATTTTGGCCTATGTATCTGTTGGTGATCGGAAAAGGGACGTTGAACGTCTGATCAGTGCCCTTTCAGAAATACGCCGCCGCTATTCAACTGATAAATCAGGTCTGATTACACAAGAATATATTGATCCGGAGGTTGTGATTACACCGCAGGAAGCATTCTATGCGGATAAAGAATCATTGACTCTGTGTGATACAGAGGGACGGGTGTGCAGTGAGTTTGTGATGTGCTATCCTCCAGGAATTCCAATCCTTGCACCAGGTGAAAGAATTACGAAAGAAATTATTGAGTATATTGACTATGCAAAAGCGAAAGGCTGTTCCATGACAGGACCGGAAGACCTTGCTATTGAACGTCTGAATGTACTGAAGGGAGTGTGACAGCATGGAATTATGGTTTCATGAACGTAGCACGGCAGAAGTAAAACTTTCCATCAAGGTGGACAAACATTTATACAGTGAACAGAGTGAATTTCAGCGGATTGATATTTTTGAATCGAACGAGTTTGGGAGATTTTTGACCCTGGATGGTTATATGATGATGACTGAAAAAGATGAGTTTATCTATCATGAGATGATTACCCATGTACCAATGGCTGTTCATCCAAATCCTCGGAAGGTTTTGGTCATTGGTGCGGGAGATGGCGGTGTTGTGCGTGAGCTAACCCGTTATCAACAGATTGAACATATTGACATGGTGGAAATTGACGAAAAGGTAGTAGAAGCCTGTAAAAATTATTTGCCGTTAACAGCTTCCAAGCTTGATGACGAACGGGTTCATATTCATTATGAGGATGGGCTGAAATTTGTTCGATCCTGTGAAAATCAATATGATTTGATCATCGTGGATTCAACCGACCCATTCGGACCGGGTGAAGGCTTGTTTACGAAAGAATTTTACGGTAATTGCTACAAGGCCTTACATGAAGACGGAATTATGGTGAATCAGCATGAGAGTCCGTTTTATGCAGAAGACAGGGCAGCGATGCAAAGGGCGCACCAACGGATTATCGACTGTTTTCCAATTAGCAGGGTATACCAGGCACATATCCCTTCCTACCCATCCGGCCACTGGTTGTTTGGATTTGCATCCAAAAAATATCAACCTCTTTCAGATTTAAATCAAGAGGCTTGGAAACAGTTGGGTATTAAAACACGCTATTACAATCCTAATTTACACCGTGGTTCCTTTGCTTTGCCAACGTATGTAGAGGAGCTGCTGAAGGATGTGGAAGATATTCCATGAAAATCTTCTAGTGTTTAAAACAAGTAGAAAGAAGTTTATTAGATAAATAAATAATAGATTGGAGATATGAAAAATGGGAAAAGCACTGATTATTGGTTGTGGCGGAGTAGCCTCTGTGGCGATAAACAAATGTGTACAAAACAGTGAGGTCTTTGAAGAGATTTGTATTGCAAGCCGTACTAAGTCCAAATGTGATGATTTAAAAGCTAAGCTTGACGGCGGTAAGACAAAAATTACAACGGCTCAGGTGGATGCGAATAATGTGGATGAGCTAATTGCTTTAATAGAAGAAGTAAAACCGGATATAGTTATGAACCTTGCCTTACCATATCAGGATTTAACGATTATGGATGCCTGTCTTGCAACTAAAACTCATTATATGGATACAGCTAATTATGAGCCTGAAGATACAGCGAAGTTTGAATATAAATGGCAATGGGATTACCGTGAGCGCTTTGAAGAAGCGGGTATTACTGCACTGTTAGGTAGCGGATTTGATCCGGGCGTTACAGGTGTATTCTCAGCCCATGCCTTAAAACATCATTTTGATGAAATTGAATACATTGATATCTTGGACTGTAATGCAGGTGACCATGGATATCCTTTTGCAACAAACTTTAATCCTGAAATAAATATCCGTGAAGTAACAGCAAACGGGTCCTATTGGGAAAATGGCCAATGGGTAGAAACAGAGCCGATGGAAATTAAACGTACGTACAATTTCCCTGAGATTGGTGACAAAGATATGTATCTATTACATCATGAAGAAATTGAATCCCTTGCGTTAAATATTCCTGGCATTAAGCGGATTCGTTTCTTTATGACATTTGGGCAAAGTTATCTCACTCATTTAAAATGTCTTGAAAATGTCGGGATGACATCTATTGAGCCAATCGTATTTGAAGGGAAAGAAATCATACCTCTTCAATTTTTAAAAGCAGTACTTCCAGACCCTTCTTCACTTGGTCCGCGTACAAAAGGAAAAACGAATATTGGCTGTATTTTCCGCGGTAAAAAAGATGGGAAAGATAAAACGTATTATGTGTACAATGTTTGTGATCATGAAGCATGTTACAAAGAAGTCGGATCACAGGCCGTTGCTTATACAACAGGAGTTCCAGCAATGATTGGTGCGATGATGGTTATGAACGGGACTTGGAACAAGCCTGGTGTTTACAATATTGAGGAATTTGATCCAGATCCATTTATGGAAGCATTGAATAAATGGGGACTTCCTTGGCAAGAAAGCTTTGATCCGGAGTTAGTAGACTAAGATGCGCTTTGAACAATTACCAACACCATCTTATGTGGTAGATGAAGGTCTACTCGAGAAAAACCTGAGAATTTTAAAGGGTGTAATGGATCGGACCGGATGTAAAATTATCCTGGCACAAAAAGCATTTTCTATGCATGCAATGTATCCGTTAATCGGTCAATATTTGAGTGGGACTGCTGCGAGCGGATTGTATGAAGCAAAGCTTGGCTATGAGGAGATGGGAAAGGAAAATCATGTGTTTTCCCCAGCCTACCGTGAGGATGAGATAGATGAAATTATCTCTATTTGTGATCATATTATCTTCAATTCCTTTTCACAGCTTGAGAGATTTGGGGATAAAGTAATCCAGGCAGGTAAAAGCATAGGCCTCCGTATTAATCCAGAATGTTCGACTCAAGAGGGCCATGAAATCTATGATCCATGCACTAGAGGATCCAGATTTGGGATAACGGCTGAGGAATTTCGTCCAGATTTGCTGGAAGGGGTATCGGGATTACATTTCCATACGCTCTGTGAACAGGATTCGGATGCCTTGGCACAAACCCTGGATGCTGTCGAAGAGAAATTTGGGAAATGGCTGCCGCAAATGGAATGGATTAATTTTGGCGGGGGCCACCATATTACAAGGGATGGGTATAATATCGGCCTGCTGGAGGACTGTATTACCCGTATGCAAAAGAAATATGATTTGGAGGTTTATCTTGAACCGGGTGAAGCAATTGCTCTTAATGCCGGATTTCTTGTGACAACGGTTCTAGATACATTAAAGAATGATGTGGAAATTGCGATCCTCGATACTTCAGCGTCCTGCCATATGCCGGATGTGCTAGAAATGCCATATCGCCCTCCGCTTCTCGGTAGTGGTGAACCCGGTGAAAAGACATATACGTACAGATTAGGCGGTCCAACCTGCTTAACTGGAGATGTTATTGGAGATTATTCTTTCGATCAGCCGTTAAAAAGTAATGACCGATTGGTTTTTGGGGATATGGCGATTTATTCGATGGTTAAAAACAATACATTTAACGGAATGGCCTTGCCGACAATTGCTGTACAGGACAAGAATGGTGAATGCCGCATTTTGCATAAATTTAATTATATGGATTTTAAAAATAGACTATCTTGAATTGAAAAAGCCAGATTCCAATGTGAATCTGGCTTTCTTCTATAGAAAAATATTATATAGAAGAAACTCGTATATAAGTTTTCTACAATTCGATTAAAGAGGGATATGTTTGAATGTAAAGGTGTTTTTAATACTTTTGTAGAATTACTTTAAATGAAGAAAACTGAAAACTAGTAAGGGGTTGAGGCAAAATGGATAACAATGAGGTTATCATGATTGAGGAACGAAGTAATAGTAAAATGAATTTTCCATTTATCTTAAAGAGTGTTGGGATTATTGCATTATTAATTACCGTTATTTCCTTAGGTGCAGGGTTGTATAAATTATATGTGTATGAAAGTCCCTATAGTAAAGAGAAAATGATCGACCAAGGATATGAAGAAATTTTCAATGAGAAGAAGGCTGTTAATGCATATAATTTATATGATGTGCAGAATTTATCGGTGAATGCCGGAATGGCTACAGCGTATTTTACATTAGCAATTTTGTTTAGGAGCTTTTGTAATGGCTGAAATGATTAAACGTAATGCAAGATTGACAGTAAATAAATCGGTTTTATAAAAGATAATATATTTTTGATTTTAATACATAGGTGATACAAAGGTGTATTCAAGGTGCTATCTCAAGCCTATCATACACCTATGTCATAGCTATCCCAGGTTAAAGGTGTTGAATAGAAGTTCCATAGTCTCCACGGAGGCTATTTTTTATTTGATTATCGTATATTCATAGATTAATTGAGCGAAAAACGAAGTGGATTGAGCGAATTACAAAATTATTGAGCTTACTCATCAGAATATGAGCGAAAATGAAGATTATTGAGCGAAACAAAGATTTTATGAGCGAATATTTATTGTAATGAGCGGAAATTTTAGGCTATGTGCTATTTAAAATATAAATGAGCGAAACTTATAATCTTTGAGCGAATTATAAGTAATAGGGTATTAAGCAAATACTGGATAAGTCTATGTGAAAAGGGTAATGGAATAGTGTCCAGTTATTTTGGAACTAGATTTTTGTGACTATCAAAGGAGGATATACATGTTTAGAAAATCAGGTTTCATTTCCTTAGTGGCTGCTCTATTTTTAGTATTGGGAGCTTGCTCTCAATCTAATGAGGAAAATAAGCCACAGGAGAATAATAAAGAATTAAATAATGATACACAACCACAGGATGAAGAAGTAGATCATCATGACGGTATGGACCATTCAGGTTCTGGTGAGGTTCCGGAAGATTTAAAAGTGGCTGAAAATCCCACTTTTAAAGTTGGAAGCCATGCAATCCTTAAAGATGGACATATGGAAGGTATGAAAAGTGCTGAAGCCACCATCATTGGAGCTTATGACACAACCGCATACAGCATTTCTTACAATCCGGCTACAGGTGGGGAAAGGGTGAAAAATCATAAGTGGATTATTCATGAAGAAATAAAAGATAGTGGAGAGGAACCTTTGCAGCCTGGTGCAGAAGCCATTACGACTGCCTCTCATATGGAGGGAATGAAGGGTACTACTGTAAAAATTGAATCAGCTCAAGATACGACTGTTTATATGATTGATTACAAACCAACAACAGGTGGGGAAAAAGTAACTAATCACAAATGGGTGACGGACGACGAATTGGTGCCTGTTGAATAATTGCTCGCGTTATCCGTGCCAAACGTTTAGTCTGTTAAACCTTAAAAGGCACCTATCATACTGGTAGGTGCCTAAAATAATATCCTCTATTTAAACTCTTTAATAGCTTTATCTTTTCATAGGTAAACGAAACATAAACGTGCTTCCATTATCTAATTCACTTGATACATCGATGGTTCCGCAGTGCAGACTGACAATCCATTTTACAATCGACAAGCCAAGACCTGTATTGCCGTTAGAAGTTGAGGTCCGAGAAGAATCGATGCGATAAAAACGATCCCATATTTTATTGATATGCTCTGGACTAATGCCAATTCCATTGTCCGAAACCTCACCTATCACATGATTATCCTGCTGATATAATTTAATCTTTACATATCCGCCAGGCTTTCCATAGGCAACCGCATTCGTAATCAGGTTCATAAGTAATCTCATGATTAACGTTTGATCTGCTTTTATGAGTAGATTATCCTCTAGGTCTGTATTTATCTCAATATCAGCTTTATCAGCCATATAGGTTAATTCTTCAGCTACCATTTCTGTTAGCTCACTAATATTAAGCCTTTCAAATAGAAAATGGTCCATATTCTGCTGATCGACTCTGGCCAGTAAAAGTAATTGCGAAATGAGAGAGGACATTTTTTTGGATTGTTTTAGAATGACCTCAAGGGATTCCTTTACTTCTTTTGAATCATTAATTTGAGATAAGGCGTATTCAGATTGAGAGATGATGACAGAAGTTGGTGTTCTTAATTCATGAGAGGCATCAGAAGTGAATTGTTTTTCATTCTCAAATGAAGATTGCAATCTATCGAACATTCGATCAAAGGTCTGTGCCAAAGCATTAATTTCATCATTTGATTCCTTAAGGTTAATACGTTTTGATAAATCTTGTCCATCGTTAATTTCGCTGACTGTATCAATCATTTTTTGTACGGGACGAAAGGCTCTTTTCGTAATAGAATATCCGCCGGCAGCTGCTACAATAATAAGGAATGGAAAAGCAATTAGCGTCACTAGTAAAATAGTGTTCATGGCAGACGATAATTGATCTAATTGATAAACGCCACGAATCCATATCTCATCATTAAATTTTTTATATGGGTGATCATATAATAGCCATTCCTGTCCATTCTGTTCAATGGTTTGAAGTCCATCCTTCTTCATTGGTGTGTCCCCGTTAAATCCAGATGGAACATTCCCTTCCAGTAAAGTACCGTTTTTATCGTAAATTAAAAGAGTAACCCCATCATCATAATACTCAAAATCATGATCTACCTCTAAATGTCCGTTTTCGTAATCTATATCTCTAAAACCTTCTTTTACAGATTCCTCGAGTTGGTCCTGGATATTTAACAGAAGAATTTTATCGGAAGAGGCCAAAATAATACTTAATACCATTGCCATAATAATTACAATCAGGCCGGTATACCAAAGCGTGATCTTCATTTTAATAGATAGTTTTCTCATGACTCTATCCTCAATACGTAGCCAGATCCTCTAATGGTATGGATAAGCTTGACCTCAAAATCCTTATCTATTTTCTTTCTTAAATAACGAATATAAACATCAACGATATTCGAACCGCCTTCATAATCATAATTCCACACATGCTGTTCAATATTATCTCTAGACAATACAATATCTTTATTGCGAATCATATATTCCAAAATCGCAAACTCCTTGCTGGAAAGGTCAATATTTTTACCCTGCCGCGTTACCTTATGGGTATTGCAGTCCACTACTAAATCGCCCATTTCATAAACGTTGGATGTGTTGCCTGATTGCCGGCGCATTAACACCCGTATTCTGGCCAGTAATTCATCGAAGGCAAAAGGTTTAATTAAATAATCATCCGCGCCTAAATCCAGTCCTTTGACTCGATCTTCAATCGTATCTTTTGCGGTTAATAATAAAACAGGAGTACGATTTCCTTCATCTCTTATATGCTGCAAAACTTCCAGCCCATTTACTTCTGGAATCATAATATCCAACACAATCAAATCATAAGAAGCCATGGAAATATAATCGAGTGCATCAGCTCCATTTCCACATGCGTCTACACTGTAATTTTCCACTTTCAAACGGTTTGCGAGAACGTTTTGTAAATCTTTTTCATCTTCGACTATGAGAATCCGCATGTTTTTTCTCCTTTTCTTCTATTTAATATATTTTACTATAATTCACGTTTATTAAAAAAAGATGAGAAACCATTCTTTATTTATTAATGTTCCTTTAATGTTTACCCATTATGATGAAGTCAAGATCAAGGAAAAGAATAAAAGACAGGAGGGGAGTCGACATAATTAATGGAATGAAAATAAGTGCCTGTTTTGGTCAAATGGTCTCATGTTCTTCGTAAATTAAAAATCTTAATCAATTTTATTGACCAATTAGACCAGTTTGAAGATTAACTAGAAAAGGAAATTGAATATAAACGATAAAAAGGAGAGATAGACATGCTAACAAAATACAAAAACATGGTAGTAGAAAATAAAAAGAAAATAATAGGCAGCTTTATTGCAATCGTTATCCTAGGAATTGCGATAGTAGGTGGGTATGTTGGTATGGGTTATTACTACGCAAATAAGAACGATAACTATACAGAAGCACAGATTAAAGAAATTGCTTTGGAGCAAATTGATGGAGAAGTCATCAGCGTTCAAAAAGAATTCGATTTGGAAGATGAGCGTATTACCCGTTCTGAATACGTATACGATGTTGAAATTAAAACTTCAGAAAATCTTTTGAAAACAATCACTGTAAAAGGTAGAACAGGTACTATAGAGATTGAAGATGATTTTGACGATGATCATATTTCTCGTTCCGAATATGATAATAAAAATTAAATTCATGAAAATTTCGTAAATACAACCAACGTAAGAGGAAGAAAAGGTCTAATTGAATTAAATAGATTTAGAAATCAGGAGACTCCACCAAAAGAATTATCTATTTGGGAGTCTCTTTTTTTGAAATGAATAAGTAAAATTCTGGTATTATGATATAAAAGATATTTGGATACAGGGGGAGAGGCTATGTACCAATATTTTAATGGCTTAGTCATCCGGGAGGGGACAGAAGGAGTCCCGGCTGAAAGTGTAGAAACTCTTTTTATAGATGCAGGCTGGGCGAGAAACACACCGGATTGGCAGAAAGAAAAATTCTCATTAATATTTGAAAACTCCACCTGGGCTTATACGGTATGGGATTCCAACCGAATGATTGGAATGGTTCGGGTTATTTCGGACAAAATAATGGTCGCTACTATAATGGATTTAGCCGTTTTAACTGAATATCGTGGAAAGGGTATTGGTAAAAAATTAGTTGAACTATGTGTTCAAAAGCTTCCTCATGGAGATTGGTTCGCGCATACGTCTGCTGATAATTTCAGTTTCTATGAAAAGTGTGGATTTGAAGTCAAAGACCTATCCCAAAATGGAACGTGCGTTTATTATGGATATATACAAGCCCGAAAAGAGGGGCATAGATAAATAAAAACAAAGCTAACACCAACTAGAATCACAGAGGATTTAGGGTGTTAGCTTTATTTAGTTGATTCTATTTGGTCCCGTTTCTCTGAATCATTCCAGTTTACTGTGTTTTTTTCAAGAAGAATGAAAGAACGACATTTATGATAGCTAAAATTAAACTGATCTTAAATACAAATGATGAACCAGTAGCTGCAGCAGTTGTTAAATCATTGGCTGCACCGGATAAGTAATCAGCTTGTTTCATAGAGAATAGAGATACCATTACCGCAATACCAATAGCTCCGGCTACTTGCTGAGACGTTTGTGTAATGGCAATACCATCTGGATAATATTGTCTAGGCAATGCGTTTAGTGTGTTTGTTTGTACGGAAGCTAAGACCATACCAACACCTAACATCATCACAATATGTGTCAATACCATTATCCAAAGAGCAGTATCTGTTCCATACGATGCATACAGTCCATATCCAATGACAACAAGGATTGTACCTGGAGTAATTACGGCACGCGGTCCGTATTTGTCGAATAATTTACCAATTAACGGTGCAAGTACACAGTTGATTAAACTGCCGGGAAGCATCATTAAGCCTGTTACAAATGCTGAAACGATAAGGGCCATTTGCATATACATCGGTAAAACAACAAGCATGGATAGCATGTTAAGGAAGGTAATAATATTCATTACAAGACCTAATACGAACATTGGATACTTAAATGCTTTCATGTTTAACATTGGGTGTTCCATCTTAGTTTGACGGATGCAGAAGAATACCAGTGCAATTAAGCCAACAATGATGCTCCCTAATACGGTTGAACTTGTCCAACCAAGATCTCCGCCGACACTCACACCGTATACAACACCGCCAAAACCAATTGTCGATAATACGACGGATAAAATATCAATGGATACATTGCGAATTTCGTTGACGTTCGGAATAAATTTATAGCCAAAGATTAAAGAAAATAATAAGAATGGAATCGTAAACCAGAAAATCCAATTCCAAGATAAGGTGTCTAAAATCATACCGGCTAGCGTTGGTCCAAAAGCAGGGCCTGCTAAAATAACTAATCCCATTGTTCCCATGGCCGCTCCACGTTTATTTGGAGCGAATATAGTGAAAATAACACTTTGTGTTAACGGTAGAATAATAGCTAATCCTGCTGCTTGTATGACACGGGCTGTTAGAAGCACGCTAAATACCGGTGCCAATGCAGCTAAAACTGTTCCGATAAGGGAGAAAAATAAAGACGCCATGAACATTTGGCGTGTTGTGAATTTTTGCATTAGAATACCTGTAACTGGTACTAAAATACCAAGTGTTAAAAAGTAGCCTGTTGCCAACCACTGAATGGTTGTTGCATCCACACTAAAAATCTGGCTTAATTCTCCTAATGCTATATTTAAAGCTGTTTCACTAAAAAGTCCGACAAATCCTGCTACCAAGAGGGCAGCCATTATCGGTCCCGTTTTGATTTGTTTATTCACTTGTTATAACTCCTCTAAAAATAAATTATTCGTAATTTCGAGATTGCTCTCAGAGAGAAACGCATTTGTAGAGCAAAAATCCCCCTTCATTGGAAGCCTCATCACTAAAGAAACAGGAGAATCCAGAATCTTCCGAAAAAAGATTCGATAAAACCTTTGATTATAAAATTTTCTCAATTAAAATCAGACTCTTACAAACATACATACTTAAACTATATTAGGGTGAATCTTCACTCACCTATATTTGCTAACTGTAAAGCAAGTCATTGTCTCTATGTTTTTTAGTCATTGATTCGTTGTTAATCACTCCACTTGGGCATTAATTATTGATAATTTGAGATAAATCCAGTATTCGCAAGTAGAATCATACTTCTTTCAAATGGTGAGAGAACGAAACTTTTTCTATATTTCGTAGGATCCAACACCTGTATATCCTTTTGGCGGGATAGTCCATTGCATTCGAAATAATCAGCAGTTTTGTATCCCTCCTGTTAGTACACCTCCACCATACTAACCAGTCAGTCTGTTTTTCACTATAACAAAATATTTCTTCTTGTGTAAGTAATTTGTTTTTTTTGTGACAATATTTTTTATAATTGATCTTTTTATGGATTAGGAGTGTTATGCATGAGGGTAAAAAAGAAACCTTTCTATACCAAGGATGAATCAGTATATAAATCTATTTGAAATGTATCCTCTTACATGTATAGCAGGGTAAACACGCACTAAATTAGGAAGTGGATTGTATTTTTAGGTAATTCATATACTGAATAATATTATTTCAAAATAATAAAAAGCGATGGCTAGATTAACTGGTTAGTAGTGATGGTTTCATACAGGGGGAAGTTTATTCTATCTAAATTAAACTATTGAAAAATATTCATTGATAGGCAGTTCCCAATTTATTATCCTTTGAATACCTATTTCAATACTGACCACCAAGAAAATATTAAATAAAATCATCCTGTGATACATTATTATTTAAGATGTAAAATATTTGAAATTGTAGTGATAATGAGGATATTTCCAAATAGATAATTCTACTTACCTGACCAGTGGATCCCTCATTGTACTTTGGCAAATAAAGTGTCGACAGATAAGTTAACTGAAGCATTTCACTATTGTCTGAATAGCCATCAAACCATAGTAGGCGAGATGAGAGAAGTTGCTCTTATTCAATTGGCTGATGAGGGTATAGCCAGTGTTCATGTACCGATTATATTCTCGAAAAAACTAGGTTTGTCAGGTCAAAGATATTAGGTGTATTGCATGCATTAACGCAAATAGATACAGATAGTATTCGTTCAACGTTTTAAGAAAGGTATACATAAATAAGCGAATTGTAAAAAAGGGGATGTAATGACCGAATGGCTCAATGGGAAACAAGAATAATTGAAACATCTCGAGGTGATTTTGAGATTTTTGTTAAAGGTGAAGGGTTTCCACTTTGTGTTACTCATCATTACTCAGAGTTTAATGATACAGGGGATTACTTTGCCGAGGCCTTTACTAAAACAAATAAAGTATTTCTAATAAACTTAAGAGAAGCTGGTAATTCAGAGAAAGCTTATGAGCCTTATCAGCTAAGTATGTTGGAAACGATATTTGATTTAGAGGCCATTCGTGAAGAATTAGGATTTTCTAAGTGGGGGTTTGCAGGGCATTCAACAGGAGGTATGTTAGGGATTATTTATGGGATTTACTATTCAGAACATCTTGCCTTTACTATAATCGTTGGTGCAGCAGCGAGAGAGTATATGACGTTTTCTGAGGATTGCATTTATAATCCCAAGCATCCTAGCTTTAAGAGGATGCAGGAATTAAACGAATTCTTAAAGCGTAAGGATATTCCATCAGGTGAGAGAAATAAACTTAAAATAGAAAGGACAAAACTATCCTTACTTGTATCTGAAAATTATAGTAAATATTTTTCACAAACTATTTACAAAGGGATATCTGCAAGTAGAATGAACTATTTTAATAGAGAAGTTCAAGTTTATGATGTTACGAGAAAATTGGCATTCATACATACTCCGACGTTAATAATTTGTGGAAGATATGACGTACAATGTCCAATCATGTATTCTATGGAACTTAGGGACTCTATACCAAATTCAAAATTAGTTATTATGGAAGAAAGTAATCACTATCCATTCCTAGAGGAAGCTCAAAAATTTAATAAGGAATATCATGTATTTATAAACGAAAAGGTTCTGCTTTCTGATTAAATAAAGTACATCTTTAAAAACTGTATAGAATAAAAAAAGGATTAACGGCATTAGGAGTCGAAAAGCTATAGTAATAGGTTGTTACTAGGACATAAGGAGTATGGAATCATGCTGAAAACTTTGCGTTATGTTTTTTCAACGTTAGTTTTAATATTTGTATTATACGGATTTATTACAAGAAGCTTTGCGTACCAACCATTTATGATTTTCTTCTTAGGGTTAATGATGTTAATCATTGGATTAGAAGAATATCAAAAAGGACGAAAACTGATTAGTTGGGTGGGGGTAGGTGGTTTTTTATTTGCTATGTATGTAGCTATTGAAGGTTTTATATTGAATCAACAATCTGAGGTACTGCAGTAGTACTTTTTGGAGCTTTCAGATTTATGATCAATATGTGTTCACTTCTTACATTTCAGATTATATTGTGAGTAATCATATTGTTTAGAGATCTGTCATAAACTGATCCATATCCGAATTAGTAAAAACCCCTAAAATAAATTGACAAGAAAATGTACTCGTGTTAAATTTATCCTTAATTAAAGAATTTTGAATTCAAGATAAATGTATTCGAATTAAAATCTCGAATTCAAAATAAAAATATATTGGAGGAATAAAAATGGCGAAATATATAGTTGACCAGTCTCATTCAACAATTGGCTTTGCAGTGAAACATATGATGGTATCAAAGGTAAAAGGAAAATTTGATTCGTATACAGCAGATATTGAAGCCACGGATTTGACAGATTTGACAACAGCTCAAATTGCATTTCAATTTGATCCAGCAAGTATTAACACTTTTTCAGAGGATCGTGATACACACTTGAAATCTGCTGAATTTTTTGATGTGGAAGCATATCCGACAATCGAATTTAAATCTACAAGCATTACAAGAGCTGGGGATGACTATAAAGTAACTGGTGATCTGACTATTAAGGATGTAACAAAGTCAGTTACATTCGATGTTGAATTTGGCGGAAAAGGGAAAAATCCTTGGGGAGTTGAAGTATACGGTTTTGAAGGGGACGCGAAGATTAACCGAGAAGATTTTGGTCTTACTTATAATGCAGCACTTGAAACGGGCGGCGTTTTAATTGGTAAAGATATTAAAATAGAAATAGAGTTAGAGATTAACCCGGCAGCATAAGTTTAAGTGTTCTTCTAAAGGGAAAGAAGAAAGAATGATGATGTCTTCTAAAGTGGGTAATTTAAGAGTGAATCTCCTCTTCTTTTTACCTGATATCTCGAATTCGAGATAAATAGTTAATGGGGGTATAGGTATGATAGTGCATGAATTAAGAGGATTGCATCACGTAACTGCCATTACGAGCAGTGCAGAAAAAATTTATGAATTCTTTACAGAAGTTCTTGGTGTACGTCTGGTGAAGAAAACCGTCAACCAGGATGATATTAAAACGTATCATTTATTTTTTTCAGATGATGTCGGCTCCCCGGGTACAGATATGACCTTCTTTGATTTCCCTGGTATCCCAAGAGGAATCCATGGAAACAATGAAATTTCGAAAACATCTTTCCGTGTTCCAAGTGATGGAGCTCTAGATTATTGGATTAAACGGTTTGATAAATACAATGTTAAACATACAGAAATTCAAGAATGGTTCGGTAAAAAAACAGTGTCTTTTACTGATTTTGATGATCAGTCATATCAACTAATTTCTGATCAGAATAATGATGGAGTAGCTACCGGAACGCCTTGGCAAAAGGGTCCTGTCCCATTGGAATACGCTATTACAGGATTGGGTCCAATATTTATTCGTACCTCTAATTTCGATTATTTAAAAAAACTAATGGAAGAGGTTTTGTTGTTTAGAGAGCTAGACAGCCATGAATCTTATAATTTGTTTGAAATGGGCGAAGGAGGCAATGGAGCACAGGTTATTGTAGAACACAATACAACTCTTCCACAGGCACAACAAGGCTTCGGTACAGTTCACCATGTGGCATTTCGCGTGAATGACCGTTCAGAGCTGAAGGATTGGCAAGTACGTTTGCAGGCATTTAATATACCCAATTCTGGCTATGTAGAACGTTATTATTTTGGTTCACTCTATGCAAGAGTGGCACCGCATATTTTATTTGAATTTGCAACGGACGGTCCTGGATTTATGGAGGATGAACCATACGAAACTCTTGGAGAAAAATTATCCTTGCCGCCATTTTTAGAAGAAAAACGAGAACAAATTGAAAGTATAGTTCGATCCATTGATACGGTTCGCAGTACCTTAACGTTTGAAAAAGAATACTTGTAAAGAGTAAGAACAGCATAATCAGCCATACATTATAAACAACTAAGCGAGGTGAAAATCCTCAAGGATATTTATTGTATAAGAAACTAACTCAGGGCTAATCGAAATTTTCGATTAGCCCTTTTATTTGTAATAGTAAATCCAGTTTTCTATTTAAGTAAATTAGATTATTTAAAAATTGTTACAATATTTTTGTAACTATTACAATTTTATTTAAATTATACCAAATTCATGTTATGATATCTGAGTTAACAAATAAAGCCATTTTGATTAAATTTTATTTATTTTAGAATAATTTGAAACCGTTTGCGTTTAGGGGTGAGAGTATGGCGGTAGATCCGAATGCACCAATTTTTAATATGGCAATGCGCACAGCAGATATGCTCGTTAAAATGTTTGGGCCGCGCTGTGAAGTGGCGGTACATGATTTTGCAGATTTAAAAAAATCAGTTGTCTATTTAGCAGGAAATGTTACTGGAAGAGAAATAGGCAGTCCATGTACGGATCTAGTATTAAATGAATTGACTAAACCTGTATCTGACATAGAGGATATTCCAAACTATAAAACCAGACTGATAAATGGAATCACAATGAAATCATCGACCATTTTTCTACGGGATTTAGAAAATCATGTTATTGGGGCTATTTGCATTAATTATGATATTTCAATGATGATTCAATACGAGGCAGAAATTCAGGATTTCATTTCTTTCACTGAAACTGAAGAGAAATCTGAAAACTTTTATTCGACCGTACAGGAAGTCATTCAAGATATGGTTGATCAAGTTTTATCCGGCTTTAAGAAAGCGCCATCCATGCTGAG
Organism: Pradoshia sp. Z6_59; assembly: GCF_058267515.1. Classification (NCBI taxonomy): domain Bacteria; kingdom Bacillati; phylum Bacillota; class Bacilli; order Caryophanales; family Bacillaceae; genus Pradoshia; species Pradoshia sp. Z6_59. The sequence goes on along the minus strand of NZ_JBZCPP010000006.1, from coordinate 191,633 downwards.
TCTGGAAGAGAAAATAGAATGTGTAAGATTATTGCAGGAAAAAGGTGCTTTCCTTATTAAAGGTTCAACAGACTACTTAGCATCCGTTTTAGGAGTCTCGAAGTTTACAATCTATAATTATTTGCAAAAAATACGCACACAAATAGATTACCAATTAGAATATCAGGTGAAGTAAAGGAATCTATTACTTGTTGCTTAAGGTTTTGCACTATTTAGCTAAGCTTCTAATAGAATAAAAGCGATGGGGCTTTGTGAAATTACCAGAAGAAAATTTAGCTAACTAAAAAGCAGATTGAAAAAGGAGAAAAACATAATGAAGTATCGATCAGCATTTGATATAATTGGTCCGGTTATGATTGGCCCATCCAGTTCACATACAGCAGGAGCTGCCAAAATAGGAAGAGCAGCCAGAACCATATTTAGCAAACAACCAAAGCGAGCAATCATTTCGTTATACGGTTCTTTTGCAAAAACCTATAAAGGTCATGGAACAGACTTAGCCTTAATTGCTGGTCTACTGGATTTTGATACCTTTGATGAGCGGATTCCAGATGCATATAAATTCGCGGAACAGGCAGGAATGGAAGTTCAATTTCTGGTTGAAGAGGCTGTAGTTGAACATCCCAATACAGTTAAAATAAATTTGTTTGATGATGGAGATAAAAAGTTAGAATTAGTCGGCATTTCCATTGGTGGTGGAACGATTGAAATAACTGAAATAAATTCGTTTAAATTAAAGCTGTCAGGTGGGCAGCCAGCTATATTGGTTATTCACAGGGATCAATTTGGGCTGATATCATCGGTTACAAGTGTATTAGCTGAAAATGAGATTAATATCAGCCATATGGAGGTTTCGCGTAAAGAACGCGGAGACATCGCAATTATGGTTATTGAAATGGATCAAAAGCTTGATGAAGGAATCGTAGAAGAGCTTAGTTCATTGCCAAACGTAAACCATGTAATCCGTATGTAAAATTAAATATTGACAGCAAGAGGAGGAAAGAATATGTTTCGAAATGTGGCCGAGCTTGTACAGCTGGCGCAATCCAATAATGTTAAAATTTCCGAAATTATGATTAGGCAGGAAATGGAAGTGTCCGAGCGATCAAGAGAAGATATTATTGCTCAAATGGATGAGAACCTCGCAGTTATGGAACGGGCGGTAGAGAGAGGTCTTAACGGTGTTAAATCTCATTCTGGATTAACCGGAGGAGATGCGGTGTTACTACAAAACTATATTAATTCAGGTAAATCTCTATCTGGTAAACTTTTATTGGATGCTGTCAGCAAAGCAGTGGCAACCAATGAAGTAAATGCGGCAATGGGAGTTATTTGTGCCACACCGACAGCAGGTTCAGCCGGTGTTGTTCCCGGTACATTATTTGCCGTCAAAGAACAGCTTAATCCGACTAGAATGGAAATGATTGAATTCTTATTTACTACAGCGGCGTTTGGTTTTGTAGTAGCGAATAATGCATCCATTTCTGGTGCAGCAGGAGGTTGCCAGGCAGAAGTTGGATCAGCTAGTGCCATGGCGGCAGCTGCCATAGTCGAGATGGCTGGTGGAACACCGCAGCAATCCGCAGAAGCTTTTGCAATTACTATGAAAAATATGCTTGGTCTTGTATGTGACCCAGTTGCTGGGCTCGTTGAAGTTCCGTGTGTTAAACGAAATGCGATGGGAGCTTCAAATGCAATAACAGCAGCTGACATGGCGTTGGCGGGTGTAACAAGCCGTATCCCATGTGATGAAGTAATCAGTGCGATGTATGAAATCGGAAAGTCCATGCCATCTGCATTACGGGAAACAGCAGAAGGTGGACTTGCAGCCACTCCAACAGGTCGCAGATTGGAAGAAGAAATCTTCGGAAAACCAAAAGCTAAATTAGTAGATTACTTGTTGGCAAAATAATGAGAAGCGCCTGTCCGCATCAGGTTAAGATGCAGGCAGGCGCTTTTTAATTGTTTGGGATAGTGATTCTGAAATTGAATGCGATGGAATTCATTAATCCTCTTTATATGGATCAATAATCATGTAAGGTCTCATCATGTCATAATCTTCATGTTCTAGTACATGACAATGCCAAACATACAAGCCGCTGTATGGGGAGAAACGCATGATCAAGCGAGTAATCTCTCCAGGAGGGACAGCTACTGTGTCTTTCCAACCGTATTCATTTGGCTTTGGAGGCTGTGCAGGTCCAGTAAAGATAATGGTTCGGTCCTTGTTATAACGCTCCAAATCAAATGGTCGGCGATCAAGTATTTGAAATTGAATTAAATGAATATGAATCGGATGAGTAACGTTGGTTAGATTCATTAAACTCCAAATTTCAGTCGTATCTAAGCGTGGTTTTTCTGTCACTGGATCCATCCACATTTTATTATCGAGTAAAAGCAGAGTACGGCTGTATTGGTCGGTGGTACTTACCAATTTGAGGTTGCGAATGGCTGAAATGTTGCTGTGTTTTAAAGAGGGTATATAAGATAATCTGGTAGGAATACGGCTTTTGTCCTGGCTGGAAAGTGGCTGATTTACCCTGAATTGAAGGATATCGCCTGTTTGATCAGCTGGGTCTGCATTAGGTCCAAGATTATTTTTTAGTGTGATGGTTTTGCCTTCATATTGGCTGAAATCGATGATGACATCCATTCTTTCTGCAGGTTCAATAAGAATGCTATCCATCATTACTGTTTTTGGTAATAAACCGCCATCAGATCCAATTTGATAAAAAGATTGTCCGGAATCAAGTTCCATTTGGTAAGCTCGTGTATTCGAACCATTCAAAATACGGAAACGATATTTACGTGGCTCCACTTCTAAAAACGGCCATACTTTCCCATTTACAAGAATAGTGTCTCCAAGAAAGAATGGTCTGATGGAAGGATTTGGTGAACCTTCGGCAGGATTATTCGGCTGGCTTGGGTAAAATAAAGAGCCATCTTCATTGAATGTCCGGTCCTGTATCAATAGGGGAATTTCAAAGGAACCGCTAGGAAGTTTCAACGATTTTTCTTGTTCATCTCGAATAATATACATCCCGGCAAGACCGGCATATACATTCAATCTGGTAATGCCCATGGCGTGGTCATGATACCAGAGGGTAGCTCCACGCTGATTGTTTGGATATTCATATACTTTCCTTGTGAAAGCTTCGCCAACTTCCTTGAAATTATTTGTAAACCAGGCATCCGGGTATCCATCACTATCGGGGCGGGTTTCGCTGCCATGTAAATGTGTAACTGTTCGAACCTCCGGCATATGTTCTAAATGATGGAATGTTTTATCAACAGGAAGAAAGTGCTTGTCGGGAAGATTATTCTTCCATTTAACCTTTACAACCTCTCCCTGCTTGGCTTCTATAGTAGGGCCGGGATATTGGCTATTATAACCCCATAAGCGAGTTGGCGGTAAATCTCGGTGTAGCTTTTGTTTAAACTCCTGCATTCTTACTTCATAATACGTTCCGTTTCGACCAGTCTCCTGGGGATTCAGGGTTTTCATAATTTGGAGTGGATCCACGAACTTTTCCAGTTTTGGACTCATGTTGTCGGTCTCCTTTTTACAATATACATTAGACTATGATGAACAGGATGGTTTGAAATGGTCATTTGGACCAGTAAAGAGAGATAAATTAGTGAGAATAGCGGAGCGGGGATCGTTTAAAGAAAAAGTATTTAAAATTTTTAGCAATAAAAAAGGGAACAACAGACTGGCTGAAGTTCCCTGAATCTATTTATTTGAGTACCTTCCACAAATCAGTTCCAGTTGAGAATGATGAAGCAATAAATGAAACCGAAAATGAGAAGACTGCTGAAATGCCTGCTTAATTTTGCTAAAATAAGGGTAATTATGCTGAAGGAGCTTAGAAATGGCTATCCAAATCTTTATATTAAGCAAACTGATGGAGGATAATAATTATCCTTATAAATTAAAAAAGCAGCTTTCAGAGCCAATTCCATTGGATCAATTAGGTGGATTAACAGAAAGCAAACTGTACTATCACTTTGAATCGTTGGTTAAACAGGGATTGGTTGAACAAGTAGAAATTATAAAAGAGGAACATCGTCCGGATAAACAAGTTTTTGCGATTACAGATAAGGGACGTGAAGAGCTTCCTAAGAAAATATACAAACTGTTAGAAAATGCTGAGGATATCAGTGATATGATAGTAGGTATAGCCAATATCAGGTATGTCGATCGTGATCGGGTTCTAGCTATTCTCAACAAGAAATCAGAGCATATCCGTACTCATTGGATGCATATCAAAAATTTTGAAAAAAAGGTTGAAGTAGACGAAGAAAACAAGAACCTTGTAGAGTTTATAGGGGAGTATGTGACTGCTAGAGTAGATCATACTATTTACTGGTTGGAAGAGTTAATCAAACATATCAAACAGGGAAAAATATAAATTAACAGGACTATAATTTTTTTGAAAATCACAAAATATTTGGAGAGTTTAAGGCGCCACAAATGTTAGAGTCTACTAACAATTGTGGTGCCTTTTATATGCTGCCTATTAAAGTGTTGGCGATACCTATCTAGAAGGAGAGGTGTTCTGTAAAAATGAAATATAGATTGGTCAGCTTCTCACCAATAAACTCCTATATTTTATTTCTACTAAAATTGGGCACAAAGATTTTCTCATTTATAAAGGTACATATATTTATGGTTCTTTTATCTACTTCACAGAATTATCATTCACCATACAACATTAGATAACTGCTGTTTTTAAAAATTCTGGTAGAAATATAGGATAAATTTCATGTATTTTTTTTGAAAAAAGAGGTTTAAAACTTAGAAATACCATATCATTTGCAATCTTTTTAACCTGTAATTTATAGTAATAATAGAAGTTGTTTATAATTATTATAGATTGAAATTAATTCCAAAGATGGTACTCCTTAATACTGTATATTCATCATACAGGGGTTATAAGGAGAGCTATTAAAAGAGGAGGTTTTCAGTATGGCAGAGAACAAAGATCATAATGGTTCAAAGAAAGAAGAAATGAAACGCGAGACTTTGACAACTCGTCAGGGCCATCCAGTAACGGATAACCAAAATATCCGCACAGTCGGAAATCGTGGACCTGCAACACTTGAGAACTATCACTTTATTGAAAAGATTTCCCACTTTGACCGTGAGGAAGTACCTGAGCGTGTCGTTCATGCTCGTGGTGCAGGAGCATTTGGATATTTCGAAACATATGGAAAAGTTGGCGATGAGCCAGTAGAAAAATATACTCGTGCAAAAGTATTTTCCGGTGCTGGAAAACGTACTCCATTAATGGTTCGTTTCTCTACAGTGGCAGGTGCAAAAGATTCATCTGAAACAGCACGTGATCCACGTGGATTTGCTGTTAAAATGTATACAGAAGACGGTAACTGGGATTTGGTTGGGAACAACCTTAAAATTTTCTTTATCCGTGATGCAATGAAATTCCCTGATATGATTCATGCATTTAAAGTGGATCCAGCTTCAAACGTGGCAGATCCTAGAAGGATGTTTGATTTTGTTTCCCGCACACCTGAAGCAACACATATGATTACATTCCTATTCTCTCCATGGGGTATTCCAGCAACATACCGCCACATGCAGGGATCTGGTGTAAATACGTATAAATGGGTAAATGATAAAGGCGAAGCAGTGTTGGTTAAATATCACTGGGAGCCAAAACAAGGAATTCGTAACTTGACACAAGAAGATGCAGATTCTATCCAGGCTAAAACAACTGCCCATGCAACACAGGATTTATATGAAGCGATTGAACGTGGAGAATACCCTGAATGGGAGTTATATGTACAAATTATGGAGGATGATTATCATCCTGAACTTGATTTTGATCCTCTTGATGATACTAAACTATGGCCAGAGGACAAATTCCCATGGTTGCCAGTTGGTAAAATGGTATTAGATCGTAATCCGGTCGATTATCATGCTGAAATTGAACAAGCTGCCTTCGGTACTGGAGTTCTTGTTGATGGTATGGATTTCTCAGACGATAAAATGCTGCAAGGACGTACATTCTCCTACTCTGATACACAACGTTATCGTGTAGGACCGAACTATCTTAAATTGCCAGTGAATGCACCAAAAGTGCCAGTTCGCACTAATCAGCATCGCGGCCAAATGGATGTTCGCGATCCAAAAGAATCCGGAGATAATCCGCATATTAACTATGAGCCATCTATGGTTGGCGGATTCCAGGAAGCAAGTAAAGAAGAACGTCCGCAACACCGTCCAACATACAATGCTGCAGTCATGAGTGAACCAATTGACCGTCCTAACAACTTTGGTCAAGCAGGTGAAACATATCGCAGCTTTGAGGATTGGGAACGTGATGAGTTAATTAACAACCTATCCAATGCTCTTGCAATTTGTGATAAACGTATTCAAGATGCCATGGTGGAATACTTCACTCAAGCAGATGAAGAATATGGACGCCGTGTAAGAGAAGGCATCGAAATGAAAATGAAAGAATTAGCAGAAATGAAGGAAGAATCTGCAGTACCAGGCCGTGAAGCAGGTAAATCCAGATTCGGTCAAGGTACGGCAGCAGCAATGGAAGCAACAAAAGATGCTGTGAAGAAAAGCCATGAGGCTGATCCATATTAATAGATGGACTAAAAGAAACTGCCAGTCAATTTGACTGGCAGTTTTTTAATGACGATTTGTTATTGAAGCAATAGAAGTAGTTAGAGATAAATGATAGAAAGAGAGGATTCCCTTTATTAAATCGCCTTCCCAATATGATAATTAGGAACTTTGGTTTTCAGAATCTTCATACATGATTTCGTTCATATCTTCAATCAATTGCTTCAAGTCTTCCTGATGTCTTAATGCAGCAAAACGCAAAGAAGATACAAATAGAGGATAAATATAAGTGAGGCTGATAAATTCTAGATAATCATTGAGATTACTGGCCTCTTCGGGATCTATAGCCACCCCTGTTGAAATCATATAATCATAATCTTCTTCTGCAGCATAAGCGATTTCAAACATTTGGTGACCAGCATCATTATTAGCTTGTTCTGCCACTTTTTCGATTTCCTCCATTAAATAATCAATATTGACGCTTAAATAGAGGGCAGCTTGCGGAAGGAAATTATAATCAGCATAGAGTACTAAATAACCGTCTCCTTCACCTTCTTCCCAGATTGGATACAGGGTAGGTGATATTCCCGGAAAAGGAAAATCGGGTATTTCCTCAAAATGGAAATATGTTTGCTTAGCTCTTTTTCCATAGCTTACTAGATCTTCATAAGTAATCTCCTCAGCCAGCTTGCCACTAATAGAATTTCCTTGGCCAGTTTTAATCATCGCCTTTTTCATTAGCCTTCCACTCCTTTATAATTCGTTTTATCCTCTTTTTCAAGGGTACTAATCATAGGAAATATAGAACGTGTACTTTGGTAATAATTTAAAACTACTGAGGTTTTTATCTCTACAAGCGTTTTAAAAAGCTAAAAACCTAACCTAAATAAACGTTTCCTTTAGATTTTTTCTTTGGTTAGGAAGGAATGGTTTTTTAGTGATTAGTAATGTGTTTTTATTAGCAGAGCAAAATCGTTATTCCAAATATCCTCTTGTTTATTAATATATGTAATATTATGACATCAATAAAAACAAATATAAATAGAATCTAAGAAAATAAACGGACATTATATGTGATATTTAACAAAAATAGATAATATTATATAATATATTTAGAATTCAATTATTTTGAACTTTTATCATTGGTGTATAAAAGGAGAATGTAGGAATGAAAAGTTATGGAGGCTTTTGGATACGTTTTTTAGCTAGTTTGTTAGATGGAATTATAGTGGGTATACCTTTTTCAATCTTTCTTATTTATGTTTTTGGAGTAGCAGATGATGGGACGCTAGATATTGTTATCAATGCAATCTATGGAATTTATAATTTGATTCTTCCTCTTGTATGGGATGGATATGTCATTGGTAAGCGTATAATGTCAATCCAGATACAAAGAATGGATGGAGAGAAGCTAACGTTTGCTACGGTATTCGTCCGAGAAATAATTGGGAAGATTATATTGGTAGCTGTCACTTTAGGTTTAGTAGCCATCATAAGTGTATTTATGGTTGCATTCAGAAAAGATAAAAGAGCCGTTCATGATTTGATGGCTGGTACTTGTATTGTTAAGAATGGCTAATCATCTTGCAAAATAATTTGAATTAAAAGAAGGAGTCCAAAGGGGCTCCTTTTAAAATTAGGCAAAAGCTTTTAAGTGAAATGGAGGTACTGATCATTGGTTTTTGTATATGGTCCCTATACAATCTGAGAGAAATATTGTAAATCAATTGTTGGTATTTGCTGGCTTGCCAAACCTTGTGAGGGCTCTTTCATTTTTTAAATGACTATAAATGTTAGCAATTACAGATATATAAATCTGCTATTATGTTAAAATATTCCTGTATAGAAATAGTGTACAGGAGCTGAAAATAGATGAAGAAAGCTTTATTTGCAATGATAGGATTATGGTCCATTTTCTTATTGATGGGATGTAATTCGGAAGAGGAAAGTAAAGAAGAAGGACAGGATATAAGGGAAATGGTTCAAGAATATAGTACAGGGAGTTTTGAGAATGTCTCTGCGTCCATTACATCACATAAATTAATTGTAAAGGATGATAAGGAGAAGTCTTATGATCTTCCTGAGGAAGAGTTTTTTGTTTCCATTGCACCCTATGTTAAAGAGACTCATCCATGTGAAATCCACAGTTTAACAGGCTGCCAGGGGGAAATGGTTAATAAGGATTTCAATGTATATATTCAAGATGAAGATGGCAAGGTCATTATTGATGAAGCGATGACTTCCTTGGAAAATGGGTTTATAGATATATGGTTACCACGGGACAAAACATATCAGGTAAGAATTAACTATGGAGAAAAAACATCAGAAACGACAATTTCCACCTTTAAGGACGATAATACCTGCATTACTACAATGCAATTAATATAGGTGTCTATTCAAAAATATATTTGAGAGTTAGTATCCAGTGATTTAAAAAAGTAAATAAATTAGATACTACAACTAAAAATTCCAGTTAATATAAAAAGATACCACCCTATAAGCAAAAGTAAAATCCGCCCGTTCGAAAAGATGGGCGGATTTTTTTAATAATGCTGGTATCTATTTGGTTACAGTGCTTATAAATCATTTAACGAAATAATATCCCCACTCGAGGCGTGTACACCATAGTGACAATCTAATAGTCCGCATAATATATATTTATTTTGCTGAGAATCAAAGACATAACGAGGTGTCAGTTCAAAATGATCTTTAATTTTTTGATAAGCTTCGTTTTTATTAATCAAAACTTCTTCTGAACAAGAAAAATGGTCAAATTGTTCAATAAATAGTTGATTATCTACGTAATTAATAGCTTGCAAACTCTTCGCATCAAAAATAACCATAAGCTTTCTATGAAAAACACATTTAGTGTCTTCTTGATTTAACCGTAATATTGCGTGGATGTATCCCTGATCACGGTGCAGAGTTTTCAATGTCCAATTTCCTGATTCATTTGAATACATCTGGCGCAAAAATTCAGTGACCCCTACTATACAATTTTCTTTCTCAGCTTTACTAATTGGAAATGAATCCGGGCTCTGCTCATTGGATATAGCTTGTTCGAATGATACATCCCAACTCAAATTAAGTTCCTGTCTTTCAAATGGTTTTAGGCTGGGTTCATCCCAATAAATAGATTTATTTATTTCCAAGGGTCTCATATCTCTGTTGAAATCAAATGGGATGACAGATTTCTGTTCGTTAGTAACATAAATTTCTTCCATGCCATAAACGGGGATGAGTTGTTCCGATTCAAAGGATGGGAAATTGAGTAACTTTAATTGGTTCCATGCAAGGTGTTCTATTGATTCAAGAGATAGTGTGTATGCTTCTTTCTTTACCATATCATTGGATGGAAATAGACCATATTTGGAGTAGAGGGTGAGGTTACCATTATGATCTGTAATTACTTTAATATGACCTGAGGGAGATAAATATATATCATCAAAGCATGCTTCAAAGTTAAATTCCCCATTTTCTTCTTTATGAAATTTAAAGTGCTTCCCATATGACAAACCAGTTTCTTGTTCAATCCAGTTTACAACGGTGTCTCTATTAACTTCAGTAAATCTAATACCATTTGCAAAAGATATATCGCCTACAAAAATTACTCTCTCATATTTTAGGCTATTGAGATCTAATTCAATAACTGCAGTACCCACAGGGTTAAGATCATCTTCCTCTTGTTCCTCCGCATGATTAGGAAACCACTCCATCTCAAGGAAATATACCGTCTCATTTAAGATATTTAACTTGCGAGACAATGAATGTCGTTTCAGATAATAGTTATCCAAACCAAATTTAATATTTGTAGAATCAATTAATTTGTTTATTTTTATATTCATATTTTGCACCTACCCCTTTATAAACAAAACGCATATTACTCTAATTATACAGAAGAGTGAGCTTTGGGTTGTATATTAATTGTTCTGCAATTATGAGTTATGACAGTAATTCATATAAAACATAGATAAATAGTTGGAATTAACTATTGACGCAATGTTTGGATAAATTGTAAGATTATTCTTAATCATTAATTTGATAAAAATACTCGGGATTAAAAAATTTAGCGGTATTTGAGGTGTTCAAATGACAGAACGATTTTATGACCAATTAAGTAAAGACTTTGAGGAGATGGTTTCATGGAGGAGATATTTACATCAAAATCCGGAATTGTCATTTCAGGAGTCCCACACTGCTAAATTCATTGCAGATAAGCTGCGAAGCTTTGGGATCAACGTGAAGGAACAGGTTGGAGGAAATGGAGTGATTGGTGTTATTGAGGGCAATCAACCTGGAAAAACCATTGCCTTTCGAGCTGATTTTGATGCTTTACCAATCCATGATGAAAAGAACGTTGAGTATAAATCAAGTGTTGACGGAGTCATGCACGCTTGCGGTCACGATGGACATACATCGGCTTTACTTGCGGTAGCGAGAGTATTAAACAATCATCGCAATCAATTAAAAGGGAAAGTAGTTTTATTATTTCAACATGCGGAGGAGAAACCACCAGGCGGAGCAAAATTTATGATAGAAGACGGTGCTTTGGATGGTGTGGATTTCATCTTTGGTGGGCATCTGGCGACTGATTTGCCTGTGGGGAAGATTGCAACAAGACCGGGTCCTGTCATGGCATCTGTTGACGCTTTTAAAATCACCTTGCAGGGGAAAGGAGGACATGGTGCAAGACCGCATCAAACTATTGATAGTGTAGCAATTGGGAGCAGGTTGGTTACTCATCTGCAGGAGATCGTCAGCCGCCGCGTTGATCCAGTTGAACCGGCTGTTGTAACGGTTGGAAGCTTTCATGCAGGAAATGCCTTTAATATCATTGCAGATTCGGCTGTTTTGGAAGGAACTGTTCGTGCTATGAATTCAGGAGTCCGTCAACAAATCGAGTCCGAGATTCGTGCCATTCTGGATGGGATAAAGGCTGCTGACAGAATAGATTATTCGTTAGAGTATCTCCATGGATATCCTGTCCTGGTCAATCATAAAGAGGAAGCCTTATTAATTGAAAAATTAGTGAAAGAAACGATTTCTTTTGATGCTTTTGTTGAAAAAGACATCGTCCTTGGAGCGGAGGATTTTGCTTATTATCTGGAAGAGAGGCCAGGGGCATACTTCCATGTTGGAGCGCATAATGAACGGGCAGAAACACAGTACCCTCACCATCATCCGCGATTTGATTTTGATGAAAAGGCATTGCTGCAGTTAAGCCGTATATTTCTACAATTAGCCAATCATTATTTAGTAACAGACTAGGGGGAAGATTAATGTTTCAATTTGACCATCTTGTTCACTTTGTTAATAGTCCAGTAGAGGCAATAGAACAGTTTCGCGATGTTGGCTTACACGCAGTTGAAGGCGGTAAGCATGAGAGTCTAGGTACATATAATTCTCTTAGTTATTTTGATTTAAGTTACATAGAATTGATCGGTGTCTATGACAAAGAGGCAGTAGTGTCCTCCTCTGATATGAAATATAGCTTAAGGGAAACATTGAAGAACGATCAATTCGTAGAAGGATTATCAAGAATCGCGCTGCGTTCCAATGATTTAGAAAGTGTTGCGGAGAGGTTTCGTCAACTTGGATTGGATGTATATGGCCCACACCCAATGAGTAGAAAAAGACCCGATGGAAGTGTGGTCAGCTGGAAGCTATTATATGCAGGGAAACAGGGAGAAAAACTAGATTTACCATTCTTTATTGAATGGGATCAAAAAGACGAAGAACGCAAGCACGATTTAATAGAGCGATCTGTCATCGCAAAGCATGAAAAAGGTGACATTCATTTATCATATGTAGGATTTGCTGTTCAAAAGCATGATGAAACTGCAAAAAAATGGGCTAATTATTTAGACTTGCAGGAAGGAGAAACCTTTTTTGATTCTTCATTGAATGCTACTGGGAAAAGGCTGCATGTAAAGGGTGGAGATATTGTTTTATTTAGCCCGAATGGAGAAGGCCGTGTATCTGACATTTTAAATGAAAGAGGAGAAAAGCCATTTTTAGTCCAATTTAGCGGTGCCGGACAGGATGAAGAGGTCCAAATTTCTAAAGCAATCTATAGATTTTCAAAATAAATGAAAGATAAGGGTGGGGACCTATGAAAAAGCGCACATCAAACTATATAATCGGAATTCTATTACTGGTTGGTGTATTATTCATCACTGGTTGCGGAAAAGAAAGTTCAGGTAACGCTTCAAAAAATGGAGATAAAGAGATTACGATTGGCTATCAAAAAGGGAATACACTACATATTTTAAAAGAATCTGGCTATCTGGAAGAAACCTTGAAGGAAAAAGGGTACAAGGTGAAATGGGAAATGTTCACTCATGGCGGAACCTTGTTAGAAGGATTATATGCTGGTGCCATCGACTATGGACATGCTGCTGACGGTTCCGGAATCTTTGCTCAAGCCTCCGGCAAACCACTTGTATATGTAGGGGCAGATGCGCCAAATCCTGAAGGTGTTGGACTGATGGTTTTAAAGGAATCCGGAATTACTTCTATTGAACAGTTAAAAGGGAAAAAGATTGGAGTTTTAAAAGGTGGTAATCATCATTATTTAGCGGTACTGGCGATTGAAAAGGCCGGTCTGTCGGTTGATGATGTGGAATGGGTATATCCTGAGGATGCCGCGCAGGGAAGATCCATTTTTGAAACGAAAAAAGTGGATGCATTAGCATCCTATGACCCATTCTTTGCTGCAGCTGAGGTTGAATTAGATACAATCACTTTTACAGAAAATGTGGATTATCAATATCCCAATCGTACGTTCTACTATGCAACACCAGACTTTGCGAAAGAGCATTCAGATTTAGTTGATCTTATTTTAGAAACAACGGATAAATCAGACAAATGGGCAAATGAAAATAAAGATGAAGTAGTCAAGATTATGTCCAAGGCATTGGGGATTGACGAAAAGATCGTGAAAAAGCAGCTGGATCGTCGAACCTTCGGAGCAACGAAATTGACCCAGGAGATTGTGGATACACAGCAAAAACAAGCTGATAAATACTTTGAAATTGGTTTGATACCGAAAGAACTTGATGTTTCTAAAGATATGCCAATCAACTAAAAAGGAATGAAGACAATGAATCATAAAATAGTTAGGAATATGGAGCCTTGGATTATTCCAGTTATTATCCTGATTGTCTGGGAAGTCGTCGCCAGATTAGAAATCGTTAATGCTTCCCTTTTTCCTGCCCCTATTAGTGTATTAATTAGTGGATGGGAGTTACTCGCGAGCGGTGAATTGGTCACTCATATTGGGGCAAGCTTAGGGCGCGCTGTTGTTGGAATGGTGATTGGAGGACTAATTGGTTTTGCGCTTGGTATATTTAATGGCCTTTCAGACCGCTCCTACCGTTTAACAGATACGAGCATTCAAATGCTACGTAATATACCGCACTTAGCATTATTGCCGCTTGTCATTGTTTGGTTGGGAATCGATGAAGGTGCAAAAATATTTCTGGTTGTATTAGGTGTTTTGTTCCCTGTCTATGTCAATACGTTCCACGGCATTCGTAATGTAGATCCAGGATTAGTTGAAATGGGGAAAATGTATAAATTAAAGGGATGGAGATTATTTAAGGAAATTCTTCTGCCCGGTGCACTTCCTTCCATATTCGTTGGTTTACGATATGCTCTCGGTGTAATGTGGTTAACCTTAATCGTTGCTGAAACAATTCCAACACAAGTAGGAATTGGCTATCTAGCAACGAATGCAAGGGAATTTATGCAAACGGATATCATTATTTTAAGTATTGTAATCTATGCGTTACTGGGTAAACTGGCAGATATCATTGCCCAATTAGGTGAGAAAAAAGCGCTGAAGTGGAATGTAAGCTACAACAAATGATGAAGGAGGTGGTAAGAGTGAGTAAGCTGGCAGCTGTAAAGTGGGAGAGTCAGAAAGATATAGTTAATGATCAGGCGATTCAGATTGAAATCAATGACGTTAGCAAGCAATTCGGTGACAAAGAGGTATTAAAAAATATAAAGCTAACCATTGAAAAAGGAGAGTTTGTAGCCATCATTGGGAAAAGCGGAAGCGGAAAAAGTACGCTTTTAAGACTTGTCGCAGGACTAGAGACTTTAACGAGTGGGGAACTGCTATTTAATGGAGTAGCATCCAATCAATCAACCGCCAATGTGACGATGATGTATCAGGATTCAAGATTATTACCTTGGAAAAAAGTTGTGGATAATGTAGGGCTCGGTCTTGATGGGAATTGGCAAGTAAAAGCAGAGGAAGTCTTGGATGCAGTTGGCTTATTATCGTTCAAGGATCAATGGCCGTCTACCTTATCAGGAGGACAAAAACAACGTGTCGCTTTAGCACGTGCTCTTATTCATGAACCATCTTTACTTATGCTGGATGAACCATTAAGCGCTCTTGATGCATTTACAAGGCTCGAAATGCAAAACTTAATCGAAACCCTTTGGCAGCGTACTGGATTTACTGCTCTACTCGTCACTCATGACGTAAGAGAAGCCATTCGTCTGGCAGACCGCATCATTCTCATACAGGATGGTTATGTATCAATGGATGTAAAAGTCGATGCACCTAGACCGCGACAATTTACAGACAATAAGTTAACGTTATTGGAGGATAAGGTCCTGCAGCGGATTATGCAGGGGGAGTAGGAAATATTTTGGGGAATTAATTTGAGTGCTAAAGAGATAAACCGTATAATCAAGCGACTAAAGTGTAGAACAATATAAAAATGCTATTATATTAGTTACTGTAATATAGATTTCCCCAAAAGTTAGAGTTGAATTCTGACTTTTGGGGATCATTTTGTTTGGAGAGTCTTCTTCTACTTATCTTGTATCATCATGTAAAGCTCTGGAAAGTAACTTAAACCAGAAGCTGTATGTTGCTGTTTCTCTTGGTTAATCAGTCTAGAACGTGGAATATCAGAAAAACAGGTTTTTGACTGGTGCGTATATTCGGTATATCTTCCAGCACTGTATGCCAATTACTATGCAGTAATCTGTTGTTATGTCCTGGATAGTTAAAGTGCTTTATCCTGACTCTTTACATCCTCATTAAGTGCATCGTATTTGATGACTCCGTTTTCAGCCATGAGGATATAATTGTCTGGATTGGCTGGGTTAAGCAGGAACACAAGGTATTCCGGTCCCAGTTCACCACTAAGTTTAGCTATTGAGTCAGCCAGATAGTTCCAGTCGTCCTTCGACATTTTACCGGTTAAAATCATTTCCATTTCCACAATAAAGTTCGGATCGGTCGGCAAGATAAGGAAGGCTTTTAATTGTTCATTGTACTCCACCTTGGCAATTCCTTGATAAGCGTCCTGAAGGATTGTCAGTGCGACTTGAGGGTCAATGGACCCCTTTTGTACTGGGGGAGGGGCTTCCTCTTTAGGCTCCACGGCTGGGGGAGTTTCTTCTTTAGGTTCCTCAATTGCAGGTGCCTCTTCTTTAGGTTCTTCTTTAGGCTCCTCTACTGCGGGAGCTTCCTCTTTAGGTTCCACTGCTGCAGGAACTTCTTCTTTAGGCTCTCCCTTCGGCTTAACTACCTCTTCTTCACCACAAGCAACCAACAGACCAACAAGACCAGCAAAAAGAATCAGTTTTTTCAAGCTATATTCCTCCTTCTGAAAATACGTTATTCAGATAGGGGTTGTTTTGCTCATCACTTTCGACTATTTCGGAACTGCTTGTTTAAAACATTTTTAGCTAGATGCTTCATATAAGAGTGTTCGTGAAAGGAATAACTGATGAGAAAACAGAGTATTCTAATTCAAAGTGATTTGCTACTAACGGCCTTCTTTTAATAAAAGTAGTATAATATTGTTTGGTAGGTGATGAAATGGATAAAAAATTGGAGAGACGCAAGAGGATGGTTCAAGCTGCTAAAGAATTATTTGCAGAGCATGGTTTTGAAAAAACAACCATGCAGAAAATTGCGGATGAATCTGGTGTAGGGGTGGCAACTCTATTTCGTTATTTTCCAAAAAAAGAGCATTTAATTATTGAAGTTATAAAAGAAGTCATAGAACAACAGGTACCTATTTTTGAAAAAATTATAGAATCTAACAAAACGGGTATAGAAAAGATGGATGACGTGCTAACTGCTTATATTATGTATATAAACGAAGAAAATAGCATATCATCAAAACTGTTGGAAGCTTTCGAAGTTTATATTGCATTTATCCAAATTGAAGTTGGATTGCTAGAAGAAATACATAAGGCCTACGGGAAAATTAGCGGCATCATTTTAAAAATTATTAATGAAGGTAAGAAGGATGGAAGCATACAGCTTTCACAAACCAATGAAGTGATTATAAGTACGATCATGAATATGTTCGGAACTGCTGTAAAGAAATATTCATTATATTCTTTAATACCAGAGGATGTTTTTATCGCTGCTCCTAAAAAGGAAAATTTGATTATAGTAAAGGACATAATTCTATCATACTTACAAAAAGGGGAATAATAAGGGTTCTTTTTTTGAGATGTATGGTCCATTACCAGCTTTACTATAATATAAGGAATAATTTATTTTAAAACTCGTCATTATATGATGAGTTTTTTTCGTTGGAATAGGGATAAAAGAGAAATCAGCTGGTAGCCTGAGAGTAACATTAAGGAAGGTTTTATTTATTATCGAACGCTAAATTTTATCATTTTTTAAACTGTATAGTTTCTAGGCAGGTGATTAAAATCATTGGAAGATAATATTTATTACGATTTCTAAACTATGAAAATAAGAAAAAAGACGCGTAATTACGTCTTTTTTCTATCTCTTTAAGATAAACGGTCTAAAATGTTTATTTTACTGTATTAATTTCCAGTAATTTATCCACAATTGCATCTGTTAGTTCCTGTGCTGTCTGGGGAACAAATTTGGTTAATATTTGATTGACCATTGCACCCATCATACCGCCAGCAGTGATATCAAGATGTCCTGACATTTTCGTTGTATTTTCGTCAATGACTTCCGCACGGAAATAGCCACCGCCATTAAAGTTATCAGACAAACCTTTTAGATCAAAAATTACTTCGGATGGTTCATTCCATTCTTTAATATCAATTTGAAGCTTAACTGTCTTTTTCATAAATCCTAAGTCACCCTTGAAAGCCCAAGTAGATTGGCGTTCACTTAAAATTTCATGGTCGATATATCCTGGAACAAGTGGAGCCCATTTGTTCATGTCATGAACAAATTCCCAAATTGTATGAATATCTAATGGTACTTCAACTGTATGTGTTCCTTGTGGCATGATCTGCACCTTCCCGTTTCTGTATGATTGTTTTATATGGTTTTTGACGTAATTGAGTTAAAAAATTTTTGTTCCATTTATATTATGAATTGGCTGCGTGCTGTCCAGCTAAGAAGCCAAATACCATAGCAGGCCCGATTGTTCCGCCTGCACTTGGATAAATTGGACCAAGTGGATTTCCTGAAGCATTTCCGGCAGCGTATAAACCTTTAATCGGTTCCCCATTAAAGTTAACAACTTGTCCATTTTCATTAATTTTTGGCCCACCATTCGTACCGAGTGCACCTAAATAGATAGGTAATGCGTAGAATGGACCTTTTTCGATTTTGCCTAGATTTTTCTCAGGACTTCCGCCGCCATTTGTAAGGGCTTCAAATTGTATCGTGCCGCGGTGGAAATCAGGGTCTTCACCTTGCTCACAATATTCGTTCCATTTTTGAATCTCCATTTCTAAACCGTCTGGATCCACACCAATTTTTTCAGCCAGCTCGCGAATAGAATCAGCTTGATCTACCCATTCCGGTGCAGGGTCACCAGGTGCCATTGTAATAATGAGTTCGCTATCTTTTAGCTGTTGGTCAAAAATCATCCAGTTAGGTCCTTTGTTTGGAAACTCTACTTTTACTGGATCATAATTAAAGAAAGCTCTTGGCATATCGTTATAGGTTGTTCCTTCATGGACGAATCGGCGTCCGTACTTATTCACGATGATTGAGTTTGGACCATTACGGCCACCACCAAGCTGCGCCATTACATTATCTTCATATTCAAATGTTGGATCCACCATTGCTGGATACCACCATGCTTCACTCATATTTTCAAGTGCAGCGCCAGCCTTCATAGCCATCAAGAGTGCGTCTCCTTCGTTACCAGGAGGTGTGACTGGATGAGTGAACTCTGCTTTTAAGAAAGCTTTGACTAATTGTTTATTCCATTCAAATCCGCCTGATGCAAGGATGACTCCTTTGCGTGCAGCAAAACGTAGAATTTCACCATCTTTTGTTTCAGCGACGATTCCAACTACTTGTCCATCCTCGTCCATAATTAGCTCTTTGCCAGCTGTTTCTATTAAGGTTTCGACACCGCGATCCAAGCATGCTTTAAATAAAGAAGCAACTAATGAACGACCCATAGTAACAATATTATTTTGCATACGCTCAGCCACTAACTGGAAGTCAATTCCTCCAACGGCTCCGCCTTCTTCTAATGTCAGAGGAGGGAAAATTGGATTTTGACGAACTAATGAACCCCATTCTCCAATCTCATTTAAATCAAATGGAGCTGGGTCTAATGAACGTGTCCCATGTTTTAGTGCCTCATCCATACGTGCGTAATATTCAGGATAAGATTTTGGAGAAACAAATTTGACGGGTGTATGATCATCCAAAAACTTAATGATTTCATGTCCTTTATCTACAAAAGTTTCAATCATAGAATCATCTGCTCGGCCAAGTGCTAAGCGTTTTATGAAATTTATAGCATCTTCACGATTATCTTCATACCCTTTTTCTTTCATATAATGATTAAGTGGAATCCAAGGAACTCCACCTGAAAAAGCAGTTGTTCCACCGATTTGATGGGTCTTTTCTAACACAAGAATCTTGGAACCGCTTTCAGAAGCGGCCACAGCAGCTGTCAAAGCGGCGCCACCAGTCCCTAAAACTATTACATCTACTTCTTTGTCCCAATTAGTAGGTATTTTACTAGACAAAAAATCATCCCCTTTGCCATTTTTGATAGTGACACTATCAATAAATTGATTATCACCGATAATTCTAATTATTTCAAGTTATTTGTCCAATTTGTGAAAATAATTAGAATAAGACATATATTGGGATGCCATGAAATATATCTTTTTGGTTATATGATAGAAGGAATGTTAAAAGGGTAAGTGGTATAACCATGAACTAAGGTTGTTTAAATGGTGAATAGGTGAAATTTTAAATGATAAGGATAGGGGGCCTGAAATGAATAAGAAGCGGATTATATGCTATCTAAATACTTGGGAAATTTAAGGCGTCTGACTCCAATCGAGTTAAGGAGCCTTTT
Organism: Pradoshia sp. Z6_59; assembly: GCF_058267515.1. NCBI lineage: Bacteria > Bacillati > Bacillota > Bacilli > Caryophanales > Bacillaceae > Pradoshia > Pradoshia sp. Z6_59. The sequence goes on along the minus strand of NZ_JBZCPP010000006.1, from coordinate 171,722 downwards.
TGTTTTTTCTAGAGATTTAAAGAAATTAAAACTGCGAAATATTGTCGTCTGACAGGTGAAAGGAGAGAATTTGCCGAATTTATCATAATAGGTTTTTATCGATAATTAAGGAACTGTATTCTTATCATCAGCCTACTTGTTAAAATAGCAGTTCCTAAAGGGGAAATGAAATATAATGACTGAAAATTGTAAGCTAGGGAAAATAGAAATATTTTTACCGGATGCATCTATTTCGTATTTCTTTATTGATGAGGATTTAGCTGAATTGTTTAAAGTGGAAACAAATAATGAGGCAGCAAAACTCCTCCGTAAGACAGTAAGAGAGAAGGTTGAACCCAAGATTTACAAGCGTATTGAATTTGATTATGAATCAAGTGCAGTTACAGTGCGAACTTCTCATGCAGAATTGATGCTGGAAATAGCAATCATCATAAATGAACTTACTGATGTTACTTTATCCGAGGAAGAAAAAAGTGCGGCCAAACATCAATTACTTTCACATAAAAGACCAAAGAAACAAAAATGGAAAGTGGGAGACATATTTCAAATCCCTTTAGATAATGGTACATATGCTTTTGGGCAGGTAGTATGGAAAAGCTATACACACCCAGTTTGTGGGTTATTTGATTTAAACCACTCCGAAGCTCCAAGCTTAGAAGAAATTATAATTAATCCCTTTATTTCGATACTCTCACTAACGCCGACTTCATTAGATAATCACAATTGGAGGGTACTGGGAAATAGGAGTGTAAGAATTCAAAAGGAGGAAGTTCCTGAAGAATTTAACGGTTCCGAATGTAGAGGTGCCATGAACTTTACAAGCGGTGTCCTTGAGGATTTAGCGAACGCATTCTACGGAATCACGCCATGGAACGTCTTTGCTGATGAGGATTATCATGACAAAATCCTGTTGCCAGCCGTTAAACGACCTTTAACTGCTAAGGTGTTATCAGCAATAGAAAGACAGATTTATCGAAAAGAGAATGGGTGGGATGAATCATAATCCAAGCAGTGCGAAATTCAATTTATATAAGCTTAGATAGTAGATAAGTAAATGAGGTGGGACAGTGGGGGTTTTTATAGACATATATTCAGTTAAGCACATTGGATCAGAGAAATATGCCAATAATTTTTTTGATTTAATGAACAAAAATGGGTTGAATATAGAGAAAATCGGTTTATTTGAACCGGTCAAAAAGCCTTTTTCAATTGAAGAGGCCATTGACATGTGGGCGAAGGAAGAACCTGGAATATATGACATAACAGCTGATAAAATGATTGGAAAATCAGGCGGTATGTTAGGGAAGGGTAAAGGATATTGGTTTGATACTCATTGGTGGGTGCATCCGACAGAATTAAGTTTAAACTACCTAACTATTTATTTGAATAAAAAAGTATTTAATCAAATAAAGGATGATATATTTCAATTATTTGAAGAGTTAGTGGATGGCTTCGATGCTATCTATGGCTATGTAACTGAAGATAGAGCAGAGGAAAGGCAGCATATTACTGGGACATTGAAAGAAAGAATTCCAGGTGTCTTTTGGCTTAATTACTTTTCTCAGGTCTTTGTAGAATACTTGAATAATGGAGGTTCACTTTATGAATTTCCCTGGTAAAAAGTAAAATCAGTTACAAATGAAGGGATTATCACTCAATTAACTAATCATCCCTTTGATCAAACCATAGTCGCTTTGGAAAATAAAGCACAAGAACAATTTGGGTTGAGTAAGTTCAATGGAACTGCAAAAGATTATCCTAAAATACTTATGCTGTAGGTATAATCAAACCAAAATTATTAAGTATTTGGGATGAACTAACCCGTTATATCTAATCATCTATACACAACGGACGCCAATCTTGTAAAAATATTTAAATTTATTGAGCCTGTGCTTGTTATTTAATTCATATTCAAATATAATTCCTCTGTTAATATATTAAGTATTGTGGAGGACAATATGAATTTAAAAGGCAAGAAGATTTATTTAGCAAGTGGTTGGTTTAACGATAATCAGGCACAGCGACTTTCCAAAGCAGAAGAAGTTCTGAGAAATATGGGCTTTGACGTATTTAGTCCAAGAGAGCATCAATTTAAGGAATATGTGTACAATACACAGCCTTGGAGAGATGTAGTTTTTAAGAATGATGTAGACCATGTAAAAGATGCAGATCTCATTTTCGCGATATATGATGAAACGGATTCTGGGACAATGTTTGAGATTGGGTTAGCTTATTCAATTGGTAAACCTATCTTTGTCTTCCACGAGAAAGAAGAATATTGCAACTTAATGATCACAGAATCATTGCAAGCTTATTTTAAAACGTGGGAAGAAGTGCAGAACTATGATTGGACTACTTGCCCATTGATTCGTTTTGAAGGAGAAGTAGAATAAGCATTTTTGCTAAGTAGTAAACTATTAATAATATGAATATCATTTAAATAAAAGCTGGTCTAAGACTGGCTTTTTTTATTTATGAAGCAAAAATATCATTCGCTATTTTCCCAAGACATTTGAAAGAACAAGATGAAACTTATGTCTGCATTATCGTTAATTTTCAGGAAGTAGATGATTAATATGGAGTATTAACATGATGTCCTAAAAATAAATTTCAAAAAGATAGAGGGAATAAATCTACAAGTAGATTTATATGAATGAATTATAAATGAAGAAAAGTTTAGAGAGAGGGTGGGTCTTGTTAAATCAGATTCTAAATACACAGCTAATCCAGTTTAAGGATCATTTGAAAACATGGGAAGAAGCTATTCGATTAGCGGCTGCTCCTTTGATAGAAAATGATTCTATTGAACAGACGTATGTAGATAAAATAATCAGTACTACGAAGGAACTAGGTCCTTATTATGTACTTGGCCCAAACATTGCTTTGCCTCATGCAAGACCTGAATTTGGTGTTAAACAGATAGGATTAAGCATTCTTGTCATGAAAGAACCCGTATGGTTTTCGGATAAAGAGCATCATAAGGTTCAGCTAATCATTGTACTGGCAGCAGTGGATGAGCACTCACATTTGGAAGCACTATCTGAATTGGCAGCTGTCTTAGGTGATGAAACGAATGTGAATCAACTGATCCATTCCAAATCCAAGGATGAATTTTTAAAGCAATTATTTTCATTTATACAATAGGAGGCAGCATGATGAAAATATTAGTTGTCTGTGGAAACGGGTTAGGAAGCAGTTTTATTGCAGAAATGAATGTAAAGAAAGCTTTGCGTGAAATGAACAGGGAGGCAGAGGTAGGGCATACCGATTTAACATCCGCCAGGGCGGAGACAGTAGATTACTATATTGGTTCACCTGAAATCATGGAACAGTTAGAGGGAAACGGCAGAAAAGTCATTCCGCTCATGAATTTATTCAACGTCGAAGAAATCAAAGCTGTTTTAGAAAAACACCTGGAGGAAATATAAAATGGATTTGATTGTAGATATATTAAGCACCCCAGCGATTTTGGTTGGATTATTTGCTCTGATCGGTTTATTACTGCAGAAAAGACCAGCTACTGAGGTTGTATCTGGAACATTGAAGACAATTATGGGCTTCCTGATTATTGGTGCTGGAGCAGCTGTCATAACGGGTTCACTCAATTTTTTTGGGAAGATGCTTGAGAAGGGCTTCGATATTGATGGTGTTATCCCGAACAACGAAGCGATCGTGGCGATGGCTCAAAATGCTTTTGGTATGGAAACAGCTCTAATCATGCTGTTAGGTATGATTGTTAATATCCTCTTAGCTCGCTTCACTCCTTTTAAATATATATTCTTAACAGGACACCATATTATGTTTATGGCCTGTTTGTTAGCAGTCGTATTATCAACAGGCGGACTGGATGGAGCAGGATTAATTATAATTGGCTCTATTATTCTAGGATTATTAATGGTTTTAAGTCCAGCCCTTCTACAGCCATTTGTTAGAAGGATTACAGGTAATGATGAGATTGCAATCGGTCACTTTGGTTCATTCGGATATTGGGTTGCTGGAATGGTAGGTAAAGGAGCGGGGAATAGAGCACAGTCAACAGAAGCGATACGAGTACCAAGAAGTTTAGGATTCCTTAGAGATACATCCGTCGCAATCTCTTTAACTATGTTAGTTATGTTCTTTATCGTTGCGATTGCTGCTGGTCCAGCTTATATTGAAAATGAGTTAAGCGGCGGTCAAAACTTTATTGTGTTTTGCATTATCCAAGCAATCACGTTTGCTGCAGGTGTTTATATTATTTTAGCGGGTGTTCGATTATTATTAGCGGAAATCATTCCTGCCTTCAAAGGGGTAGCGGACAAAGTTGTGCCTTATGCTAAACCGGCATTAGATGTACCAGTGGTTTTCCCTTTCGCCCCTAATGCAGTCATTATCGGTTTTATTTTTAGCTTTCTCGGAGGTATTATCAGTATGTTTTTACTTCCGCTATTTGGCTTGACAGTAATTGTTCCCGGTCTAGTTCCACACTTCTTCTGCGGAGCAACAGCTGGTGTATTCGGAAACGCTACCGGCGGAAGAAGAGGAGCTATGTTAGGTGCATTTGTTAACGGTATTCTAATCAGCTTCCTGCCAGCATTATTATTACCGGTGTTAGGAGACTTAGGTTTTGAAGGTACAACATTTGGCGATACCGATTTCGCGATTGTGGGTATTTTCTTAGGTTATTTAATGAAACTACTTATGTAAATGAAAATTATAGAAACCTTCGAAATGCAGAAGAAGGGAATATGAGATGAAACGAAAAAAAGCAACTACATTATAATTTGTAGTTGCTTTCTTTAAGGTTTAGAATGAAAAGTCTTGCGTTGTAACAGGTATTCTGTTGCTGTAATCATCACTAGCGCTTTTTTTGCCCGTTGGTGTGCCATAACGATGTTTGAGCATTTAGCATAAGCTTGGTCTAGTACATTCTTGACCTCTTGCCGTTTATCTTCTGCGATTTTATCTGGAAACCAATCATTCGCAAATCCTGTAATCATATATAATGAAATTACTTTTTCGGGGAATGATGTTGTATCACGATTGTCCAGTTCATCTATTACTCTTGCTAAATTAGTGTTTGATTTGAGCAGGCTGTAATAGCTTGCTATTGCCTCATATAAAGCATCCAGCTCTTGTTTGTGATGTAATGCTTGGAGTGTAGTCACCGCTTCTTCAATCGTATCAAACCAATCATTTATCCCTGAAATTAAACAGCCGGTTTGAGGGTCTGCTAACCCATATCCACTCATCACTTCGCAATCTGGATAATGCTTCAACAATTCACTTTTTGTCGTAAATATATCACCGTAATAGGCGTCTCCTAATGTATCGTATACTTTATTGGCATAGAGGTGGATCAGATTTCCCTCTTTCATTTCCACTACCACTTCTAGCTTCTCCATCTTTCATTCCTTCTTTCCTATAGGTTTTAAATAGGATCGCAGCTATATTGGAAATTTGTTTTATAAGTATGTATCAAAAAAGAAAGGTTATATATTAACTTTACCTTCTGTTTAATTGTTTTGTATAGAGACAAAATATTACTAATAGACTGATTCTTTAAGAGAATCGCCGGTGCAACTAACTAGTTAGGAATTATAGAGAAGTAGTGAAATTTAATGTAAATATGTGGTTAAATGAATGGGGAAAGGGGTTAGGAACATTCTTCTACTCAAAAAATAATGTGGGGTAATATCTATATTTAAAATTACAAAGGATCCGTCTGGAAAAACATACCTTGAGCTTATTGAATTGGCTTTTGATATATGTGTTGAGTTTCATTTAGTTCTTAGAAAGGATATGGGAGACTTATCTAAATTTGACCCCATTCTACGAAAGTTTGATCCATCATTTAAGCTTATGAAAGAGCAATCTGAATGGGCGAGTAACATTTTAGGAGATAATCAAACTGCAAAAGTATACTATTTTTCCACAGATGAACATGCTAAAAAAACAGTTTTGGAACTATCCAATTCTTTATTTGGTTGGGTTTTCCCTAACTTACCAGAAGATTTATCATTTTTTAAAGAAGGAGAGGACTGGCTAGCAACTAATTCTCATGAATCAGAGTGCTATATAATGACATCTGATAAAAATGAAATAGCCAAAATCAATGCAATTAAAGGTTTAACTTATGAAATAGAAGAAGATTGATGTCCATGAAAAAATACTTTACTTCTTTAGCAGAGCCTAACGAAGGCACTTAGCTATTTACAAGGGGATGAGTCTAACCGGAAAACAAAAAAAGGCTCAAACCCCTGATGCCATTGGGCTTAAGCCTTCCTAAAGTGTATGATCCCGACTGGGTTCGAACCAGCGACCCCCACCCTGTCAAGGTGGTGCTCTCCCAGCTGAGCTACGGAATCACAATACTATATAATTAACAATATTTAATATAAAGGGTAAGTCAGTTAAAGTCAAGATGAATTTTTGTTGCAGGATCTTTCTTCCATATAGGGACACAAAGTGATCCTTTAAATTTAGGGGAGGAACTTAACCTCTATCCACACTTAATCCTCATGAATCTCATCAGAGAACCTCCAGATTAAAGTCTGTAATAATCATCACCAAGATCTGTCTAGTAATTGCTGATTATGAACGCAAATTTTGTCATTCGGTTGGTATTTTTTGTATTTATTAAAAATTATAAAATTTTTCTGTTAATTCGTTTGACAGAATTTACTAAAGATGATATTTTTAGTATACATTAGTTCTTTATAAAGAACTCATGACTATTGATCTATGAATTATATGGAGAAGTTTGAAAGAACAGATTGTAATTTGGATTATATCTGTCACATAGAGATGTAATTCAATACAATATAAGGATGACATGGGCCCTGTTTTGCTCTTGTTGTTCTAAATAAAGAACATATACATAAGGGGGTGAAGGAATGAAAAAAGAATGGCAAACACCAAATCTTGAGGTTCTTGATGTAAAAATGACTTTTGATGGTGGAGAAGTATACGGCGGTAAAAAAGGAAGCTGATTGTACAGAAAAGGAAAAAGCCCTTATACAAATTTATCGTATAAGGGCTTTTTTAAAAATTGGAGTGATGAAGTTGGTTCAGGCATTGAAACAGATGGTGTACCAAGCGTTTGGATTTACAATCTCAAGTGAGATGAAGCTGCCAGAGTTAATTCAGATTGAAGAATCAAAATCTCCATTAGATATCGTCATAAAATATGAACATTTAGCAGATGAATGGAACTGTGCTCAGGAAAAAGAAAAAGGATACTGGGTTCAAGACAATCGTGTTTTATTTGAAATTGATCAGGTAGCCATCTTTGCGGTTGATTCTGGTAAAACAATCAGCATTTCACCACATCTTGATTCAGATGAAGATGAAATTAGGCTCTATGTATTGGGGACATGCATGGGAGTTATTCTGATGCAGCATCAATTGTTGCCTTTCCATGGAAGTGCCATCGTATTGGATGGTGAAGCGTATGCCATTGTTGGCGAGTCAGGTGCCGGAAAATCAACACTTGCTTCAGCCTTCATGAATCAGGGATATAAACTGTTAAGTGATGATGTTATTCCAATATGTTTTACCGGGGATCGACCCATGGTCATTCCATCCTATCCATCTCAAAAGCTATGGCAGGAATCATTGGATCATTTTGGAATGAAATCCTCGAATTATCAACCTTTATATGGAAGAGAAACGAAATTTTCAGTACCTGTAGGGAAAAGTTTTCTACAAAAATCTGTTCCGCTCGCAGGGGTCATTGAACTGTTGCCAGTTGATACGAATACGATTGGCATTACTCCGGTTAAAGGGCTGGAACGTCTTCATACCTTGTATAAGCACACGTATCGTAATCTTTTTTTGAAACCGCTTGGCTTAATGGATTGGCATTTCAGGCGTTCCGCTGAATTAAGTAATCAACTGGCAATCTATCAGCTGAAGCGACCAATTTCAACATTTACGGTTCATGATTTAGTCAAAATAATTAAAGAGGTAACCGAAACGGGGAAGGGGAGTAAACAATGAGCAAGCCAACAGAAATGATTGACGCCAGGAAATATGTCCAAAAGGATGGCAATGTAGTCAGTGATATGGACGGGGAGAAAGTGATGCTAAGTGTCCGTAATGGTAAATATTACAATCTCGGTGAAGTTGGAGGCTTAATCTGGGAACTGATGAATGAACCTAAGTCAATCAACGAGCTTGTGGATCGGTTAACAGAAGAGTATGACGTTAGCCCTGAAGAATGTGAAAGTCAGGTTCGTTCATTCCTGGATATGTTGAAAAAAGAAGAATTAATTGACTAAATCATTACTTCCTAAGGAGTTTTGTTTATGAACCTCATTCAGAAAGCTCGAACCTTACTGTCCTTAGATAGTAAAACCTTCATGATGTATGTAGAAGCTTATTGTTCCTTAGGAGTAGCCAGGATACAAAAGAGTTTGCCCTTTTCAAAAATTGCGCCTAAATTGGGCAGAAAAATGGAAGAGACACCATTAACCTATGTGCCAGCCCATGCTGAAATCCTGGAGTCAGTGTCCAAAAGCTTGGAGACGATGAGCAGATATACGTTTTGGGAAAGTAAATGTCTTGTTATGGCGATTGCAGGAATGAGAATGCTGGAGCGGCGCGGTATTGAAAGTACTCTTTATATGGCAACAGCAAGAGATAAGGATGGAAAGATGAAGGCTCATGCCTGGCTGCGGAGTGGATTATATTTTGTAACTGGGGCCAATGGGAAGGAAGGATACACAGTAGTGGGAACCTTCGCGAAAAGAATGGGGGATCAGAAGGAGGAAAAATGATGGATAGACAACCTTTGCACATGACCGGTTTTTCCAAAGAGCTGAACCTAATGCTCGCCTTGATTAAAAATGATAGGGACTCCGTAAAAATTTTATTAAACAGTTCAATCAATTGGTATGTATTTCTGGAGGTTGTGAAACAGCACCGATTGTTTCCGATTATTTATATAAAATTAAATGATGGGTTCGGTAAGGAAATTCCTCGGGAAATACTGGCGAAGCTTAGAGGCCTTTATCAACAGAATACCTTTCAAATGATGAAAATGAGTGCAGAAATGGAACATTTATCAGATTGTTTTCAAAAACAGGAGATTCGTTGCTTGTTTCTGAAGGGGCCTGCGCTTGCACATCAGCTCTATGGGAATTTAACAATGCGTACTTCCAATGACCTTGATGTGTTAATTTCCCTTAAGGATTTTAAAAAGGCAGATGCCATTCTGATCGAAAGAGGATATGAAAGAGATGAATATAAACGTTCTGTTTTAGGGGATTGGAAATGGAAAAACCATCATGTGGAATATATGCATCCCGATACTTTACAAAAGGTAGAGCTTCATTGGAAGCTGCATCCGGGCGGAGCAAAAGAGCCAAGCTTTGATCAATTATGGAATCGGAAGCAAGCCAGTACTTTGACAAAAAAACCAACGTATTTACTTGGTACAGAAGATCTCTACTTATTTTTATTGATACATGGAGCCCGGCACGGTTGGTTCCGGTTACGCTGGCTGATTGATCTGGCTGATCTGTCGAAGCAAATCACAGATTGGCGATTGATTAAAAAGATGAAGCAACGCTATCAGGTTTCACATATCGCTGGTCAGGTTGGATTGTTGGCAGAAGAATTGTTAGACACGAAGCTTCCGCTTTACGGCCATGTGACGGAGCGGTCGTATCGGTTGGCTGAAGATGCCCTGTTTTTAATCATAAACGAGATTGATATTCATGATGATAGACTTTCGAGGCGGTTTCGCAAAAGGGCTGATGACTACTATCAATCTATTATGACGAGAAGGCAAAAGGCCTTTCGATTTTACGGAGCGCTGTATCCTTGTATTGATGATGCCAAGACATTGCCATTGCCAAAATCGCTTCATTTCTTATATTTTCCGCTGCGACCGTTTTTGTGGATGTGGAGGCAGCTCGTTTAGTTAGGGGAGATCACGGGTGAAATCATTATGGATATTTATCCAAGAATTAAGAACGTATTCAGGTAAAATTTTATATGTGAATTTACTTGGTATGGTAATGGTTAGTTTTATAGAAAGCATTGGTATTCTTCTGCTCATTCCGATCATTGAGATGAGCGGCATGCTTGGCCAATCAGGCAAGTCATTGCCCTTTAGTGAACTATTTTCAGTTGTTGATGAGATTCCTGTCTTCATTGGATTGGCGATTATTTTAGTTATATACGTACTAATTATTACAGGACAGAACTGGATTCAAAAGAAATTAACGATTCAAAACAGAATGATCTACGTGGGATATACCAATCATATGAGATCAAAAATATATCAGTCCTTGCTTTGGGCTGACTGGTTGTTTTTTTTGAAGAAGCGACGTTCTGATTTATTGAACAGCTTAACGGATGAATTGAACAGGGTGAGCGTGGGCATCAGTCAGTTTTTACTTCTGGCTACCTCTGTCGTTTTTACGATTATTCAAATTGGAATTGCATTGTGGTTGTCTCCTGAAATTACATTTTTCGTATTATGCTGCGGGGCCGTGTTGGGTCTGTTTTCGAGAAGATATATTAAAAAGTCAGAAGCAATTGGAAATCAGACAACAGAAGTCGCCAGATCCTATTATGGTGCGATATCCGATCATTTGAATGGTATGAAGGAAATTAAAAGTAATTCATTGGAACATACGATGAATAACTGGCTAAGCGATTTCAATGACCGATATACACATGAACGCATGCAGAATGCAAATGTACAGGCACAATCTCAATTTTTTTATAAATCCTCACAGGCTTTGCTAGTTGCCCTTTTTATCTATTTATCTCTTAATCTGTTTCATTCTGCACCTGAAGAATTGCTAGTGATTGTTTTAATTTTTTCAAGATTATGGCCAAGGTTTACAGCGATTCAGTATAGTATGGAACAAATTGCATCAGCCCTTCCTGCCTTTGACTCATTAATAAAGCTGATGGAGGATAGTCGGTCTTCCAGTGAATCCCCTGCAGAACAAGGGAAGTTCTTTCATATTGAAGGGGATCTTACTTGTCAAAATGTCTCCTATCGCTATCAGGCAGAATCGGAGACCTATGCATTAAAAAATATCAATCTCACGATCCCGTTTCAATCTACGACAGCCATTGTCGGACGATCCGGGGCTGGCAAAAGTACATTAATAGATTTGTTAATGGGTCTATTAATAGCAAATGAAGGCAAAATTTTTATTGGTGATATTGAAGTAAATGAAGAGAACAGATACTTATTCAGGCAAAACATCAGCTATGTCCCACAGGACCCATTCCTGTTTAATGGAAGTATCCGGGATAATTTTATGTTAATTTGTCCAGAAGCAAAAGAGGAGGATTTATGGGAAGCGCTTGAATTTGCTGCAGCCTCTCAGTTTGTTCGTAAATTGCCGAATGGACTGGATACATTAATAGGAGATCGGGGAGTTCGTCTCTCTGGTGGAGAAAGGCAAAGGCTTGTGTTGGCAAGAGCGATTCTTAGAAAACCATCTGTACTCATTTTGGATGAAGCAACAAGTGCACTGGATCAAGAAAATGAATCCAAAATCCAGGATGCGCTCGATCGATTAAAGGGTAAGATGACCATCATCATTATTGCCCATAGGCTGTCAACAATCCGCAATGCAGATCAAGTACTAGTTCTTGATGAAGGAAGGATTGTTCAGACCGGGCGATACAAGCAGCTTGCCGCTGAAAAGAAAGGAGTATTCAGCCATTTGCTTGGCTCTTAAAGCATTTTTCTGGAATTGTAGGAGGAGTATAGGATGGCAGTGAGAAGATTGGGGGGAGTGGAATGAATCCTGGAAAGTCAAAAGAAATCAATGTACGGGAATGGATCAGGGTTTTAAAGAAAAGGTTTTGGATAATTGCCATTTTTACAGTCATTACATTTGTTTGTGGTTTATTCTATATCAAATGGTTTACGACTCCACTCTATCAATCTTCAGCAACGATTATCATCGAAGCGGATGCTGACCTCAGGAATACTCTTCAGGTGATTATTAAAGACTCGAAAGTTATGGAAAAAGTAGGTCAAGATCTGGGTCTTTCGATAAGTCCGGAGAATTTGGCCGCGAAGATTTCCGTAACGAGTATTGATAATTCACAGGTAGTCAATATTGGTGTGGTTGATTCTAATCCTGACCAGGCAGCTGCCATTGCTAATACAACAGCTCAAGTATTTAAAGAAGAAGTGCCTAGCATTATTAATTTTGATAATGTTCATTTTCTATCAGAAGCAAAAGAAGATCCAACTCCTATCAATGAGAACCAAATGAAGCTAATCATTATGGCAATAGGTCTGGGAGTGATTGCCGGGATAGGAATTGCTTTTTTGCTTGATACACTTGATCATTCCATTCGCAGTACAGAGGATATAGAGAACTTGATTGGAATCCCTGTGGTTGGAAGGATTTCGAAGATTCAACGAGTAAAAGGCAGTTCAATAAGCACACAACGACAAAAAGCCAAGGTTAGCCACAGGGGTGAGAAAGTTTAATTATGAATAAAATAAAACCACTTGAAATGATTAGCGAAAAGCTAGTTACATTGTCGATGAAAAGATCACTCGTATCTGAGGAGTTTAGAGAAATACAAGCAAATATTCATTTTTCAGAGGAGGGGGCAAATTGTCGGGTTATTCTAGTTACCTCACCATCAGAGGGGGAGGGTAAAACCACCATTGCTTCCAATCTGGCTATTTCTATGGCTTTACAGGGTGAAAGTATCTTATTGATTGATGCAAATTTAAGTAAACCAGCTATTCATTCCTTGTTTAAAATTCGTAATACCATTGGGTTGACTGATTTATTAATGAGGGAGACAACTTTGGGTCAAGCAGTCTATCCTAATTGGGTGGAAACATTGGCTATATTGACTACAGGGGAAAAGCTACCAAAAGCGGGATTGTTAGGCTCCGATGTGATGGATGAAATTTTATATGAAGCTACTGAAATCTATGACAAGGTCATTATTGATTCTGCTCCAATTTTAGAGGCAACCGATACGAAACTGCTGGCTCATATATGTGATGGTGTATTACTGGTTATTCAAAAGGATCGCACTTCAATAGAAGACGCATCCCAGGCACGCAAGATGCTGGAAATGGCCAAAGCAACGGTTATTGGGGGAGTCTTAAATAAATAGGATTTTTTTTAATCCGGTGTTCTTTATATAGAATTATTAGTGCTTGTAATGGAATCGGTACTTTTGGTGATGTCTCCTTACCACTATCAATGGAGGCACTCGGTCATCTTGTGGGTGTTAACCTTAGACGCCAGTCGTCGGGAAGGTGATGTGAGGATGGGTTTGATGCCCTATTGATTTTATGTAAAGGATTAGTCCGTACCCATGAAGTAGTTCTCGGTGGAGTGTCTTCATAATAGATTCATTTTTTGTCCATTTTATAACACCGGGTAAAGACCTTACTTATATGATTGAGCGGCATATAAGTAAGGGCTTTATGACGGATAACAAGCGAAGGAGGGGAAAGCATGAGTTATAAACAACGGTTTTGGATTTTCGCTCTTATAGATTCATTTATGATCCTGACAGCCATTCTTTATGGCACATTTTTGATAAATGCATATATTACGGTTGATTTAAAGGATTTATTGTTACTTGCATCTATGGTAATCACCGCTACCCTATGTTTTTCGGTGGTATTCAAGCTATATAAAAAAGCATGGGAATATGCAAGCATTGAAGAATGGTTTGTTATTTTTAAAACAGTGTCCTGTTCGATTATCACAGTCGCTATTCTTCAATTTATTTTTATGGATCATGTATTCGTTCGTTTGCTTGTTACAGTTTGGCTATTGAATTTAACGTTAATGGGTGGGGCACGTTTAGGCTGGCGGCTATTCAGGGACTCTGTTCTAAAGCCTGGCCAGACAAAATCGCGAATCTTAATAGTCGGTGCTGGTTCTGCTGGAATGATCGTTGCCAGCCACCTGCAAAAAATAACAGATTCCCATGTTCAGCCGATAGGATTTATTGATGATGATTCTGCCAAACAGCATCTACATATCCTAGGTATCCCAGTATTGGGGAAGACGAAAGATATCCATTCTATTGTGGAAGCATGGCATGTAGACGAAATTATAATAGCCATTCCATCCTTGCCGAAATCAACTTTATCGCAGCTGTATCAAATCTGTATAAGTACAAATTGCATAACGAAAATGGTACCTGCTCTAGATGATATTTTATCCGGGAAAGCTCCGATTAATGAGTTTCGTGATGTACAGGTTGAAGATTTGTTGGGACGAGATTCTGTTCAGTTGGATACGGAAAAGATTGAAGAGAACATCCAAAACCAGGTCATTCTGATAACAGGGGCAGGTGGTTCAATAGGCTCAGAGATTTGCCGGCAAATAGCCAAATTCAAGCCTAGGCAAATCATTCTTCTGGGGCATGGGGAGACGAGTATCTATCATGTTGAAATGGAATTAGCTAACGTGGAGGGATCATCCGATATAGAGATTATTACCGAGATTGCGGATATTCAGGATTTTAATAAGATGATGTCTGTGATTGGGAAGCATTTGCCCGATTTAATCTTCCATGCAGCTGCTCATAAACATGTTCCTTTAATGGAAAGGAATCCGGATGAAGCAGTTAAGAATAATTTGATTGGAACGAAGAATGTAGCGAGAGCTGCCAACTGGCATGGTGTTAAAACATTCGTCTTAATTTCTAGTGATAAAGCTGTCCATCCAACAAGTGTAATGGGGGCGACGAAACGGTTGGCTGAAATGGTTGTTCAAAATATGAATTATGACAGCCCGACAAAGTTTGTCGTAGTCCGTTTTGGCAATGTGCTTGGTTCACGCGGCAGTGTCATCCCTTTATTTAAAAAACAAATCCAGGCAGGAGGACCGGTTACGGTTACACATCCGGATATGGTTCGTTATTTTATGACAATCCCTGAAGCATCCAGATTGTGTATTCAGGCAGCTGCTCTTGCTAATGGCGGGGAAATATTTGTTCTCGATATGGGTGAACCGGTTAGAATTGTAGATTTGGCTAAGAAACTAATTACATTAAGCGGATATACGCCAGAAGAAATTGATATTCAGTATACAGGAATTCGTCCGGGTGAAAAATTAGTCGAAGAATTGCTGGATCAGAATGAGATCCTGCGAAATCAAGTGTTTCAACATATTTATATTGGAAACTCACAACCGATTGATATAGAACTGATTAATCAATTGATACGAGATTATCCTGCACTCACGAACGAACAGCTAAAAAAGCAATTATTTATGCTGACTGATTATAAAAAGCCAAGGGCTGCCCGAATGGTTATGGAGGGATGAAGCGATGACAAAAACGATTTTGTTCTGCGCAACAGTCGACTATCATTTTAAAGCCTTTCATCAGCCGGTTATGAAGTGGTTTAAGGAGCATGGATGGAAAGTTCATATAGCAGCGAGCGGTAATCTAAACCTTCCTTATGTGGATAAAAAGTATACCATTCCTGTGCATCGCTCCCCCTTTCATATCCAAAACCGTTCTGCATATCTTGAGCTTGCATCTATTATTGAACGGGAAAACTACGAAATTATTCACTGCCACACACCAATGGGAGGCTTGCTTGCCCGACTGGCAGCCAGAGAAGCAAGGAAAAAAGGGACCACTGTCATTTATACGGTACATGGATTTCATTTTTATAAACACGCGCCATTCGTAAATTGGCTGGTTTACTATCCGATTGAAAAATGGCTGGCGAATTATACGGATTGCCTAATTACGATTAATGAAGAGGATTATGGGCTTCTCATGCAGCACCCATTTAAGGCAGGGAGAATCGAAAAAATAAATGGAGTCGGTGTTGATATAGAAAAATTCACGCCAATTGGGCACGCGGATAAAGTAGAGAGAAGACAGAGCTTTGGTTATTCTGCAGATGATTATCTATTATTTTATGCTGCTGAATTTAATCGGAATAAAAATCATCAGTTTCTGATCCATGCCATAGCCCGTTTAATAGTGTCAATTCCTAATGTAAAGCTTTTGCTTGCGGGGGATGGAGAGTTGCTTGAGGAATGCAGAAATCTAACAGAGAGATTAGAGATTTCAGATCATGTAGAATTCCTTGGCTTTAGGAATGATATAGATAGATTTTTACCGATCTGCGATGTCCTCGTATCCTCGAGTCACCGTGAAGGGCTTCCGGTCAATGTAATGGAAGGGATGGCTTGCGGGCTGCCTGTAATCGCTACACAGAATCGAGGTCATAACGAACTGGTTCGGGACTCTCAAAATGGCTGGATTGTCGAACAAAATGATAGGCAGACTATGGTCGATAAACTGGCCGAACTTTATTTCAACCCAGTAATGGCATCTATGATGGGGACCAAAGGAAGAGAAATCATGGAGAGTTCGTACAGCGTGGGGACAGTGTTGCAGCAAGTGAGCAGAATCTATCAATCTTATATGACCGGAATGGGGGAGGAAGTGTGGACAGCCCAATAAGAGTATTGCATGCAGTGGTGAATATGAATCGTGGCGGTGCTGAAACATTTATTATGAATCTGTACAGGAATATGGATAGAAGCCGCATTCAATTTGATTTTTTGACATGCAAGCCAGGGGTGTTTGATCAGGAAATAAAAGAAATGGGCGGAATCATTCATCGAATTCCTTATATTTCAGAGGTTGGCCCATTTAAATATCAAAGGTTATTAAAGGATTTTTTTTCGAATCATCCTGAATATCAAATACTTCATTCCCATTTGGATAAGATGAGTGGGATGGTATGCAAGGCGGCAAAAAAAAGCGGAGTATCCATCCGTATTGCCCATAGTCATAATACCGAAAGTGAAGGAAATCGGGCAATTAAATTATTTAAATGGTATTCCGGTACGCTTGTTCAAGCATTTGCCTCTCATTATATTGCTTGTTCGAAGAATGCAGCAATATGGTTATTTGGCAAATCCTCTGCAGCGGCAACGATTATCAAAAATGGGGTGGAGAGCGAGCGCTTCTTATTTTCAGAAGATAGGAGGCGTCTCGTTCGGCATAAACTGAATCTGATGGATGATGAGTTTGTATTCGGACATGTCGGAAGATTTCATAGTCAAAAGAATCACGCATTCCTGATTGAGATATTTGCAGAAACCTTGAAGTCTTACCCTAAAGCAAAACTGATTTTGGCTGGGGATGGGCCGTTGCGTAAGCGAATCGAACGTCTGGTTTTTGAAAAGGGGCTTAGGGACCATGTGCTTTTTCTGGGGATTCGGGAGGATATTCCCGACCTTTTACAGGCATTTGATCTCATGTTATTTCCCTCCTTTCATGAAGGTTTACCGGTCACAATCATTGAAGCACAGGCTGCCGGTCTTCCTTGTATTTTGTCTGATCAAATCACTCAGGAGGTAGATTTGGGTGTCCAGTTAATTCGGTATGCCAGATTAGCCGAGATAGACGAATGGCTAAATAAAATACGCTATTTTGCGAAGAGGGATACTGATAGGAAGGTACAGGAAAGAACGCTGACTGATAAAGGATATAATATCCGTTTTACTGCAGAATGGATGAATAAATTTTATATGAATCTTCTCAATCCTGTAGATGAAAAGAGGGATGGCGGTGTCCGAATCTCCTGAAATATTGACTATATTTACGCCAACCTTCAATCGTGCCTATTGCTTAGGGACCTGTTACGAAAGTCTGAAGAAGCAAACATGCAAGGATTTTAGCTGGTTGATTATCGATGACGGGTCCAATGATGGGACAGAAAAACTGGTCCGTTCCTGGATCGAGGAAAAAGTCGTGGAGATCCGTTATGTTTATCAGGAGAACCAGGGTATGCATGGGGCTCATAATACAGCGTATCAATTGATAGATTCAGAATTAAATGTATGTATTGACTCTGATGATTATATGCCGGTGGATGCGGTTGAGAAAATCATCTCTTTTTGGTTGAAGTATGGCGGGGAGCATGTGGGTGGCATTATCGGACTCGATGCCTATCCTGATGGAACTATCATTGGGACAAATTTGCCCGGCCATATTGAACAATCTACATTATTTGATCTCTATCATAAGCATGGAATGAAAGGAGATAAAAAACTCGTCTACCGGACATGCCTTACGAAAAAATATCCGTACCCATTATTTCAGGGTGAACGATATGTAGGACTTGATTATAAATACTACCGGCTGGACTGTGAATATGAAATGCTTTTGATGAATGAAGTCTTTTGCTGTGTTGAATATTTAGAGGATGGATCAAGCCTTAATATGCTCTCCCAATACAGACGTAATCCAAAAGGATTTGCCTTTTATCGAAGAGAACTAATGAAGCTTCCGATGGCGGGAATGCTATTTAAATTCCGTCAGGCGATTCATTATGTATCAAGCAGTATGCTGATTAGGGATAAACGATTCCTGCTGGATACACCTGAAAAATGGCTGACTGGATTAGCCATTCTGCCCGGACTTTTACTCTATACCTATATCTTAAGAAAAACGGCAACCTAGACGGGTCTGTCTTTCAGGTGGGGAAAGGAGACTGTTATGACAGTATTATATGCAAATTTGGCATTGGTAACGATGTTTGCCTTGATGGCCAGGTACTATTCACTGGATTTAGGTCTTGGTTCAATGCCAATCAGGCCAAGCAAGCTATTCACTCTGCTTGCTCTTCTAACCCTCGTATTTGTCTCGGGATTACGTTCAAATATTGGTGATACCTTTTTTTATATGCATGCCTACAAAATAAACAAAATAGATTGGGCGTATATTTTCGAAAATAAAGACATTGGGTTTGGAATTCTGCAAATGCTGCTTCAGAAGATTTCAATGAATCCGCAGCTGTTAATTTTTATGACTGCCTTGATCACGAATGGTCTTATTATCATAGTGCTCTATAAATACTGCCGTTTAATAGAAATAGGCTTGTATGTATTTATCACAAGCGGTCTCTTTTTAACTTCCATGAATGGGCTGCGACAGTTTTTGGCTGCAGCCATTTTATTTATGGGAACTAAATATTTGATAGATGGTAATTGGAAAAAGTATGGTTGCATTGTATTGCTGGCTTCAAGTATTCATATGAGTGCTATTATTATGATTCCAATCTATTTTCTGGTAAGAAGCAAGGCGTGGTCTAAAACGACGTTATTGCTTCTTTTTTTATCTGTCATTCTCGTACTCGGGTTCAACTACTTCTCCGAACTGTTATTTTCAGCATTGGAATCCACTCAATACGGCCACTATCAAAGCTTCTCTGAGGGTGGAGCCAGTATGCTGCGTGTACTTGTCACCTCCGTGCCTCTTTTGCTGGCTTTTATGGGAAGAGACCGGCTTAGAGAGCTATTTCCTGCTAGTGACGTAATTGTAAATATGGCCGTGTTAGGTGCTGTATTTATGCTTGTCTCTACACAAAACTGGATATTTGCCAGGTTTTATTACTATTTTGGTCTTTATCAATTGATCTTGATTCCATGGGTCGTTCAGTCATTTAGAGAAAGGGATCGAAAGCTGATTTACTTTGGAATTTTATTTTTTTATTTTGTTTTCTTCTATTATGAGACAGTTATTTCTCTTGGTATTGAGTATAAAAGTCATTTATTCGGCGGGTGATAGGATGAAAAGAGTTTTGCATATTGTGAGTGCTCTTGAGAGAGGCGGTGCAGAAATGATGATTATGAATATCTATCGCAGAGTCAATCATCAAGAGCTTCAATTTGATTTTGTTTCACACGGCTTAAAAGAGGGAGATTTTGAAGAAGAAATCAGGAAGCTGGGCGGCAGAATATACCGGATTAATAGTCTGGGAAGAGCTGGGCCTGTTGCTTATGTAAAAAAACTTATTTCCATCATAAAAGACGGCCATTATGAGGCTATCCATGTACACACCGATTTTCAGGGAGGTGTGGTGGCCTTTGCCGCTTTTCTGGCAAAGGTGAAAATTCGAATCTGTCATTCTCACTGCACCAGCTGGAACAGAGGAGAACATGGAATACAGGCTTTAGGGCTGCAGGCTTTAAAGGGAATGATTCGAGTATTCGCAAATCAATATTGTGCATGCAGTCGGGAAGCTGGCCGGTTTTTGTTTGGCAGTAAGTCTCGGATGAACATACTTAACAATACGATTGATGTTGCAAGCTATCAAACTTTGAATCAGGTTGATCGGCAACTGGAAAGGAGTAGGCTGGGTATTCCGGCAGAGAGTATCGTGATTGGCCATGTGGGACGTTTCTCCGAATCTAAAAACCAATTGTTTATTCTGAAGCTTCTCCACCACCTTCATCAAAACGGAGTAAAGGCTACAGCTATCATAGTTGGGGATGGTCCGTTAAAACAGAAGACAGAGGCAGAGGCTGAAAGATTGGGTTTGGCAGACGTGGTTCATTTTCCTGGAATAAGGGGAGACGTTCCAAAATGGATGTATCTCTTTGATGTCTTTGTCTTTCCATCTCTTTTTGAAGGGTTTGGCATCGCCGCTCTTGAAGCACAATGCGCGGGAACACCATGTATTGTGTCTGATGGTGTTCCGGCTACGGTCGATGTAGGGTTGGGATTAGTAACCAATCTCAGTCTTGAAGAATCAATCCATAAATGGACAGAAGCGATTAGAGGAGCTGCTGCTCAGCAGAGATTGTCATTGTCAGTAATCCATGAATTTCTTTTACAAAATGGCTTTGATGTGGAACATAGCGTACGACAATGGGAAGAGCTGTATATGTCGTATGAGTTAAGGTGATTTGGAATGAAGAAAAAACTATTATTTATGACTCAGTATTTACAAACCGGCGGTGTGGAGAGAAGTCTGCTTGCCCTTCTTCATCAATTGGATTATGAGAAATATGAGGTTGATTTGCTTTTATTCGATTACAGTGGGGTTTTGTTTTCGCAGGTTCCGCGTGAGGTGAACCTATTGCCGCCATTATATGATACATTCTCGATGCCCTTAAAGGAAGCCATTCCTCATTTGGTGCGGGGCAAACAGTATTCTCTTTTAGCCGCCAAGCTATTGTCAGCATTTGTGGGGAGGATTTCCAAGGGAGTTGGGACAGCAGCAAGGTGGTCTGTTTACCGTCATACACTTCCCGTGAGCGATAAAATGTATGATGCAGCTGTCAGTTATCTTGATTTCTTTTGTAATTATTATGTGGTTGAGAAGGTAAAAGCCAAACAAAAAATCGTCTATAACCATATGGATTACCACTACAGTATGGGACAGGGCTGGCCTGCGCCTGATTTGGATGGAAGGATATTTGCAAAAAGTGATTGGATTGTATGTGTATCTCAATCAGCCAGTCACTCGTTAACAGAATACTTTCCGGAGATATCCAATAAGATAAAGGTCATTCATAATAAAGTTTCGCATGCAGCTATTCTAAGACAGGCAGAGGAACCGGTGGAGCTGCCGGGTGAGAAATTCGCAGAAGGATATACATTCGTTACAGTGGGCAGATTGGTTGAGGAAAAAGGGATATGGGAGGCATTGGAGGCTTGCAGAATGCTCGTGGAACGTGGAATGCAGTTTCGCTGGTATTGGATTGGAGATGGACCGGAGATGAAATCTTTAAAAAAGAGAGTGATGGAGTATGGGCTTGAGGACAGTTTTCACTTGTTAGGGGAAAAAGCAAATCCTTATCCTTATATGAAAAACTCCTCCGTATATGTACAACCTTCACGAACAGAGGCGCATTGTGTTGCGGTAGAAGAGGCGCTTGTGCTGGAGTGTCCAGTTGTAGTGACAGATATCCCTTCCTTTCGTGGGCAGCTCAGGAATAAGCAAACAGGCATAATTGCTGAGAAAGGGCCAACTGGATTGGCCGATGCCATTGAACAATTATGCACATCTCGCGAGCTATTTATTTCGCTTAAGGGAAATTTATACAAGAGGAACAATCAGCAATTGAACCAGCTCCATCCGTTGGTAGATTTATTGGAAGGATAATTTCCTGTCATTTTTATTTCTTACTTTATCTTCGTGAGAATATCTTTGCATTCAGGAGGATTGCCAAGAAAGTGAGGCAAAACCATTTTCACTTCATTCCTGCCGAACGTTGTGAAACATAATTCCTCTAAAAATCCTTGCAAATGAGGTGCAATTAATTGAAAAGAGTATTTGACTTCAGCATGGCTCTGGCTATGCTGATTCTTTTATGGCCATTTATATTCATTCTGGCCATTGTAATCAAATATAAATTGGGATCGCCCATTCTATTTAAACAACAGCGTCCCGGTTTATATGCAAAACCATTCCAGCTTTATAAATTCAGGACAATGAAAAATGATTGTGATGAGCATGGGCATTTACTACCGGATGAAGTACGGCTAACCCCCTTTGGAAGCTGGCTCAGGAAATATAGTCTGGACGAGTGGCCGCAGTTGTATAACGTGCTGAAGGGTGAACTGAGCTTTGTTGGGCCAAGGCCTTTATTAATGGAGTATTTGCCCTATTACACCGAAGAAGAAGCGAAACGCCATTTGGTTGTGCCTGGTATAACAGGCTGGGCTCAAATCAACGGCCGTAATAACATTAGCTGGGAAGAAAAATTCGCATATGATCTATGGTATGTCAATCATCATTCCTTTTGGCTGGACTTGAAGATTTTATTCCTTACCATTAAAAAGGTTATTCATTCTGAAGGTATTACCAAAAAAGGAATGGCGACAGTAGACTATTTTGAACGCCCGCTGAAGGAGTGAGTGAAATGAATTTTGCAGTTATTGGCCACGGAGGACACAGTAAAGTGATCAAAGATTTAATAGAATCTAGTGGGAGTAATCAGATTATTGCCTATCTTGATGATAAGTATGAATTGCTCGACACCATTTTGGATTTGTACATTGGTCCTGTTCATTCGATTCCTTTTATTTTGAACCAGTTTCCAGATGTCAAAATTGTCTTGGCTATCGGAAACAATGCGACACGAAAAGCGATTGTGCAGAATCTTACTCTTCCGGAGGATCACTATTGTACTCTAATTTCTGATCAGGCCGTCATTAGTCCTGGTGCTCGAATAGATGTAGGATCTGTTATCATGCCGGGTGCCATCATCAATTCAGATTCGAAGGTAGGCAAGCATGTGATTGTCAATACGGGAGCTATTATTGATCATGATTGTAGGATTGGGGATTACGCCCATGTTTCACCAAAGGGATGTTTAACCGGATCAGTGACACTTGAAGAAGGTGTGCTGATTGGGGCCGGAGCCACTGTTATTCCAGAAATAAAAATCGGTAAATGGTCCCGTATAGGAGCCGGAGCAACGGTTGTTAAGGATGTTCCGGATTATTGCAGAGCTGTGGGTGTACCCGCCCGAGTTACTGAAATCAAAGAAGGGGGTGGAACCATTGCAGACGGTGGCTAATAAAAAAAGAATACCCCTGGCAACACCTCATTTAAGCGGTGAAGAAATGGTTTTTCTACATGAAGCTCTGGATGATAATTGGATTGCTCCTGCCGGACCACATGTAGATGCGTTTGAGAAAGAAATTGCTGAATTTGCGGGGGTGAAGGGCGCGGTAGCTGTCAATTCAGGGACAGCGGCGATTCATTTAGCGCTTTCTTTAATGAATGTGGGCAAAGGCGATATTGTTTTTTGTTCATCACTTACCTTTATAGCCAGTGCCAATCCTGTGATTTATCAGGGTGCTGAGCTTGTATTTATTGATTCTGAACCGGAGACTTGGAATATGTCCCCGGAGGCTCTTGAAAGAGCGCTTGAATTCGCAGTGAAAAGGAATAAACTTCCTAAAGCTGTTATTGTGGTGGATTTATATGGGCAAAGTGCAAAGATGAATGAGATTTGTGAAATATGTTCTAAATACAGGGTGCCCATTTTGGAGGATGCAGCGGAGGCTCTTGGTTCCTTTTATCATGGTCAATCATGTGGAAGCTTTGGAGAGTTTGGCGTATTTTCCTTTAACGGTAACAAAATTATCACCACTTCAGGTGGAGGTATGCTTTTATCTAATAATACTGAGGCTCTTGAGCGGGCAAAATTTTTAGCTACGCAGGCAAAGGAAATTGCGCCCTATTATCAGCATAAGGAAGTCGGATATAATTATCGGCTTAGCAATATATTGGCAGGAATAGGGAGGGCGCAGTTTGAGGTTTTACAGGAAAGAATTGATAGAAAGAGATTAATCTATGAGATGTATCGGTCAGCTTTATCGGAGATCGATGGTCTAAACTTTTTGCCGGAACTAGAACATACTGTATCAAATCGTTGGTTGACAGTCTTCACTCTGGAACATAAGGATGCAGTTACCCGTTGCTTGCAGGCGTTCAAAAATGAAAATATTGAAGCCAGACCGATGTGGAAACCATTGCATATGCAGCCACTATTCAAAGATGTAGATTACTTTACCCACAAGGATGATGTGTCTATATCTGAACAATTATTCAACAAAGGCATTTGTCTTCCATCAGGTACCAATATGACAGAAGAGGATATGGAACGAGTAATTGACTGTTTGCGGATGGCCTTAATGAAGTAAATAATCTGAGCTAAAGAGGTAGAAAAAAATGATAGGGAGAAATATACAGGATTTACGCAAACGTAAAGGAATGACACTGACCCAGCTAGCTGCAAATGCCGGAATATCTAAATCCTATTTAAGCAATATTGAGAGAGGAGTGAATCAAAATCCTTCAATTGAAGTATTGAAAAGGCTGGCTTATGTTTTGAATGCAGATTTAAAAACATTATTGCGCGTACAAGAAAGTGATGAAAACGATGAAAATCTGAATCAGGAATTAATCGATCTAATCGAAGAATTAAAGACAACCGTAATTGATAAAGAGCAAATGGATGAGTATCGGGCATTAATTGAGTATATTAAGTGGAAAAGTAAAGCGTAAAATAGCTGTTTCTATTTGAGAAGCGAAGGATTGAAGTAGGATGTTGAAACAGAAAAAGGTGAGTATCATTGTACCAATTTTCAAGGTGGAGAAGTATTTACCGCGCTGTATTGAAAGTCTGATTGCCCAAACCTATCAAAATATCGAAATTATCCTGGTCAACGATGGCTCAAAGGATTCCTGCGGAGAAATTATTGACTATTATGGCGAACGTGATCATAGAATCATTCCGGTTCATAAAGAAAATGGCGGTGTCTCAGACGCGAGAAATACAGGAATGGATTATTCGAGCGGTGACTACACATTCTTTGTGGATGGAGATGATTGGATTAATCCGGCCCTGGTGAAAAGGCTGGTTGATAGAATAGAACAGGATAACGCAGATATTGTACAAACATCCTATTATTACGCATATAAGGATTATCTGCTGTATGATGAACGTTTTGAAAAACGGAACGATCCGCCAACTGTATTGGATAACCAACAACTAATGAAGGAGCTGGTTGTTAATCAAATCGTGAAAAACTTTGCCTGGGGAAAACTTTATAAAACAGAATTAATTAGAGATATCCCCTTTCAAAAGGGGATTTTTTTTGAGGATGTATTTTGGTCGCATCTCGTGATGCAAAGGGTGAATACTTACGTAATTACACATGAACCTCTTTATTATTATTACCAGCATGCAGAGAGTATCGTTGCTTCCTATTCGAAGAAAAATTTGGACTTTCTTCAAGGTTTAAAACAACGCCATGAATTTTTAGAGAAATATTACAGCCATCTGGTAGATGAATCTTATAAGGAAATGGTAAAGGCTCATTTAATTCATTACCAGCTGCTAGTAAGGAATAGAAAAACAGATTTAAGCGGAATGTATCGTACGGAGATCAAACTGTATATTGAAAAGAACTATGCACGATTACAAAAGGCGGTAGCTGAAAATAAGGAGCTCAAGCTGGATTTGACTCTTTTTCAGTTTCATCCCTCTTTATATATTCTATTTCTGGCCGTAAAAAAGGGCATGCGAATGATGCGTCTTCTTCCAAGAACTAAAGGGCTCAAGCGAATCATGACCGATCGGAAGGATAGAGGGGTAAGCGTATGAAGAAGGTATTATTTGTGATTGATTCCTTAAGTTGTGCGGGTGCGGAAAAGAGCTTAATTACACTATTGTCTCTAATCGATTATTCCAAGTACTCGGTGGAATTACTCTTATTTGCTTATGGAGGTCCTCTTGAAAAATTGGTGCCTGCTGAGGTAAAGCTCCTGCCGCCCCTGCCATATATGCGTTTTACGAATCTAAGCTTTATCGAGGCTATAAGGTATGCCATAAGTCATAGGGAATATCGAATGCTTTGGTCAAGAATCGCCTATTCGGTCCGGCTCAGATTGAGACCCTATAATAATCCTCAACTGGCGAGAATTTTTTGGGAGAGTGTATCAGGAAGGTTTAAGTCACGTTCAGAAAAGTATGATATCGCAATCAGTTACGCACAGGGAGTTCCTAATTTTTATGTAGCTGAAAAAGTGGAGGCTAAACGAAAATTCAGCTGGGTGAATGCCAGTTATGACCTTAATCCGAACGAAAAAAAGTATCAGGATAAATTTTATGAGCACTATGAAAAAATTGTGGTTGTATCCGATACGGCAAAAAGCATATTTATTAAGACTTTCCCTCAATTCCTTGAAAAAGTCGAGGTTGTTTACGATTTGATTGATGACACAGAGATAGAGTGGAAGGCAGAAGATGCCATTGTAGAGGATTATCCATTCAATAATGGATTTACACTATTAACGATCGGGCGTCTGGAGTATCTAAAAGGACTAGATTTGGCTCTTGAAGCATGCAAGCTGTTAAAGGAGGATGGGGTACAATTTCGTTGGTATGTTCTTGGGAAAGGGCCATTACAGGAAGAGATTGAGGGCTTTATTAAAAGAAATGGACTAGATAATCATTTTGTTTTGCTGGGGGTTACAGAAAATCCATACCCCTATATCAAGCATGCAGATTATTATGTACAAACCTCAAGGACTGAAGGATATGGATTGGCTATCGCTGAAGCGAGACTTCTCAATATACCTGTTGTTTCTACGAGGTTTGAATCTGTTCATCTACAAATACGGCATGGGATTAATGGGTTAGTTGTTGATATGAATCCGAGAGCTATTTACGAGGGGATTAAGGAATTAATGCAAAACCCGCTGCTTTGTGAGCAGATGATTGCTAACTTGCAGATGGAGAAAAAGGGAAACAGTGAGAATATCGACCGTTTTTACCGGTTAATTGACTGAGCCGCCACTACTTGAAGGATGAGAAAGATGAGAACTGAGCATTCAATTAAAAATATGTATATCGGTGTAAGTACACAGGTCATTATTGCGATACTTGGATTTATTTCAAGAAAAGTCTTTTTAGACAGTCTGGGGCTTACCTATCTCGGTATTAATGGCTTACTTACAAATGTACTTGCCATGCTCGCGCTTGTGGAGAGCGGGATTGGAGCGGGCATCGTTTATAGTTTATACAAACCACTTGCTGTGCAGGATCGTCCTAAGATTATCGCTCTCATACAGCTGTATAAAAGAGCCTATGCGGTTTTAGCAGGGATTATATTTATAATTAGCCTTATCTTTTATCCTTTTTTAGGCTATTTATTAAAGGAACATGATGTAGGCATGACAATTACCATTGCCTACTTTCTTTTTGTGGCCAAAAATGTGATTGCCTATTTGAATGCTCACAAAGTATCCTTGATTACTGCTGATCAAAAAGAATATGTCATCATGCGAGTTAACTTTCTTTTTCAGCTGCTTGGATATGCAGGGAAAATTGTAATATTACTATGGACCGAAGATTACCTACTCTATTTGATCGTGGAGGTTGGGTTATTCCTTATTCAAACACTTATAAACGGAAATATCGTGAATAAACGTTATCCCTATATTAAAACCAAAATTCGCTATTCATTGGATGAGATTGAAAGAAAGCAGCTGATTACGAATATCAAAGCTTTATTTCTTCATACTATATCAGGCTTTTGTGTAACGAGTACGGATAATCTATTAATCTCTGCTTTTATTGGAGTTACGGTAGTTGGTATTTATTCAAATTATACGATGATTATAGGGCAATTGGGGACCATCATGGCCCCTCTTTTAGATGGGTTTGGCGCCAGTGTTGGTAATTTAATTGCTCTCGAGAATAAAGAAAAGCGGTACAGCATTTTTCGAATCACTTACTTTTTAAACTTTTGGATTTATTCGGTTGGTGTCATTTTTTTATACTGTATGCTTGAGCCATTTATTAATTGGTGGCTTGGAAGTGGTTATTTATTAGATTCCTTGACCTATATCCTTATCCTGGTGAATTTTTATGTAACGGGGATGAGAGCTTCCATCTTAATCTTTAAGGTAAAGGGCGGTCTATTTGTTCAGGACCAGTATTTTACTTTGTTAGAGGCTGGTGTGAATTTAATTGCTTCTTGTTTATTGGCGATGTACATAGGATTGCCTGGCATTTTCCTTGGGACTCTCATTAGTACATTAACAACCGTTTTTTGGAATTCACCAAGGCTTGTATATAAGCATCTGTTCGATAAACAAGTATTTTCGTATTTTAAGACTTATACATTCTACGCTTGTTTAACGATTGGAACAGGCATACTTACCGTATGGGTGGCAGACTTAATGGTTCTTGAACAGACTTTCTTTTCTTTAGTGGCAAGAGGCTGTATTAGTGCCTTCGTGCCTTGTCTTGTGTATATGGCCCTTTTTTATAAAACGAATGAATTTATTTATATCAAAGATGTAGTGTTACATGCTCTCTGGAGAGGGAAGGAAGTAAAGCTCTCTAAATTCTTTATAAAATAATGAAAAGGTGATGGTATTGGGTTTGTTATCTGTATGCTGCTTGCTTATTATAGGAAGCAGCTTAATTTTATGGAAACGAAAGATTATCGTCGGCGTATGGTCAATTAAAGTTTTCTCATCCACTTCTATCGTCACAGAAGAGCCGGCTGAAAAAGTACTGAAAACCCCAACATTAAAAGCCACGGATGTAACAGATTTACCGGCTGAGTTCATTGCGGATCCGTTTATTGTCGTCCGAAATTCTACCTATTATATGTTCTTTGAGGTGTTGGATAAATCGACTATGAAGGGCGTCATCAGCTTTGCTCAAAGTGAGGATGGCCATACATGGAAATATGGACGGATGGTATTGCGTGAAAACTTTCATTTATCCTATCCGTATGTATTTGAGTATGGAGGAGAGTGCTATATGATACCGGAAACGATTGAAGCGGGTAAAATCCTCCTTTATAAAGCGAATAAATTTCCAGATGAGTGGGAGGTTGTTTCGGAATTAGTTAATGGAGAGTATGCAGATCCCAGTTTATTTTATTACAATCAAAAATGGTGGATGTTTGCGAGTAAACAGGGACAGCTGCACCTATTTCATTCCAATAATTTAATGGAAGATTGGAGCGAGCACCCAAAAAGCCCTCTGATATGCAATAATCATCATGTTACGCGGCTTGGTGGTAGAGTGATTGTTGAGAACGACAGAATTTATCGTTATACGCAGGATGGAAAGCCTACATATGGACGTGCCGTCAGAGTATTTGAAATTACAGAACTTAATGATAGCTGCTATGAGGAGAGAGAGATTAATCTTGTCTTACATGGCACAAAGACGAATGACTGGCGGAAGGATGGAATGCATAGTATAGATCAGGTGAAAACGGGCGAAAATCAATGGCTGGTCGCTGTCGATGGTCATAGACTCGAGACTCGTCCTTATTTGTTGTGGAAATTAGATTATATGCGTTATAAATATGGGAGTTGGCTCTGGAAGAGTACTTTTGCGTTTGTGGTCATCTAATTCATTCTGTGGAGGCTTAGTATTGAAAAGGCCATATTTCCAAGTCGTATTTTGGTTGTTCCTGATGATACTGTTTTTATTAATTTGGTTCCTATATCAGCAATGAATACTGAAATTCAAAAACCTCCCGCTATAAGACGGGAGGAAAGACCTGCGAAAAGCCTAAGCCTGGCTGAGTAAACTGGATAAATCGTTCCTAATGATATCGAGCCGATCTTCCATAAGGACCTGTGGAATCTTATAGCCGACAAACAAGGGAGATACAACAAAGCGTGGGATGGCCTTGCAAATAATCAAGTCGTGAAAATGGTAAAAGAAAAGGTTATAGCTGGTGCATCCCTTATGGAAACCATCCAAAATATAACGGACCAGGATTTGAAGCTTATCAGCAAAATCATCAATCTCATCTAAAGTGTTCAATATTAAATTAAATTCAGTAAAGCCGATAACTGGATACTTAGATACATTTAACTCAATACCGGATTTCTTGTAAACCTCTGTGCCCTCAAAATCAATCATAGCCATATTCTTATGGTAATCTACATGTTTCATCCCAATGACTTGCATATGGGCATGCTGAATGCTGCCGCCTGAAAAGGGACCATGATTCTTAAATAAGATAACGGACTCATACTCACCAGTCTTCTCGACTTCAAGCCATTTGGCAATACTGAAGCGTATTAATTCACGCATATGCTTTTGTTCATATCCCCTTATATCTTCATGACATTGATTGGTTTCAATGATGACCGTTTGATAGGTATCCAGAAGGGTGGGATATTTATTCATCAACCAAATGATATCTCCCTTTGTCTCAAGAATATCGGTAAGCTCATCTCTTTGGCAAAAGGGGCAGGCTGCTGTTTTATTACGGATAGTTTCAGGCTTTTGACTGCCAATTGTACTTGAAAAATATAATTGTTGCTGATCCATACTTGCACCTACCTCGTTAACTGTTAAAACTCGATATGTTTATTATAAATTAAAGATATGTACGATTGTATCTTTTTAACCATATTATAGAAATAAAAAATGTGTAAAAATACATAAAAAACTGTCGATAGTAACAATGAATATATATCTTTAGTTGATTAATTATAAAAACATGGACGGTGAGTAGTGAAATGGATTTCGAGTATAGAGATCAATATGTACAAGGAGAAATAGGTGATGTGATTGTCTTCAAAAGAGGAAATTTATTTATCTTTGGAGAAATTATAATACTGAGGGAAGCTTCGTGTATTGTGGAAATTTCTAAAGAATATGCAGACGAATTGAAACTCAACACAACCAGAACAGTTGTCAGACATGGTAATTATAAAATTATTGAGACCACAAAAATTCGTGCAAGAGTATGTGAGCAACAAATTAATGCATCCAGTAATCAGGTTTATCATTAAATTAACAAAGCTCAGGAAGTGATTGTAAAAGAACCAGACGTGCAATGAAATCATCCTTGAACATGTCTTTAAAGTTTTTAAAACCATTTAAGAAGGAGACAAGATATGAAAATTAATTTATTCGTCTTTTTAACCTCTACCAGGGACAAAGAAAATAATAGAAGCGAAATGATGATGAAAACAGTTGAGTCAACTATCCGTCCGGTAATAGGAGACATAATTGAAGATCCTGGGTTTGATCCCGGATTTCACAATGGATACGAGGTTGTGAAGGTGACTGTTAATTATGAGAATAATGAATGCTATGTATCTCTTAGCCCAATGGCAATTGAATTAGAGGAAATTAGTTTTAATGACTATATAAATAAGCTTACAGCTAATGGATGGGAAATCGTTTCAAAAGAGGATGTATCAATTAGCTAATTCTCAACTATGATCTTTATACATACTATGGCTTCATGTTTAAATTAAAGGACCGCGATTGGTCCTTTAATCATTTAATATATTTTTATCTCAAGGCCTGTTGGTTTTTTCTTTTGAAAGGAGTTTGATATTCAGTAAAATTAAATGTCAGTTCAGGAAGAGATTCCGGTAATAAAGTAGAAACTACATAGTTAAAGCTCATGTGCCCATCCATACCTCCGCCGCCTTTTACTTTGTAATCATATTCCTCTCCCAACGATAATTCCCAAAAACGTATTAATGGCCAGAATATAACTTCAATAGAGAAGAGCTCCTGTAAGATAGGAGACGGTTTTCATTGTGAATATAAGCACATATAGATAGGAAGTACCAAATTTATGTATTTACTAATGGTAAAATTTGTTATTATGGTAGAAAAGAGACAAGGTTGAGAAAAACAAAAAAGAGGGATTTTATGAAAAAACTAATCATAGTAGCATGCAGTTTGCTTTTGTGTGCTTGTAGTGGATTTGCTGGTACACCAGAAGAAGCCTTAGAATCATATTATTCAAAAGAAGATAAATTTAAAATGACAAAAATATTAAATTCAACAAGTGATAATCAAAAACAAGGCTTTTACGTATTGGAAGTGGAAGCGAATAATAAAACGGAATGGGCTGTGGCATATGTAGGATGTAATGATTTATATTGGTATGTAAAAGACACTATTAATATTCCTATACCAAAAAGTGAACATGATACAAATTCATCCAAAACAAATACTTTTGTTGCAGGAGTGAGTAATGAAACGGCAGTAGAAAATGATAAAAGAATGATTATGCCTATTCCTGATTATGAATATTTTGTTTGGGTTGAAAGGCTTGAAAAAGAATAACATTTCTATACTCTTTCTAATAAGAAGGGAACCAGGTCAGCCGAGCTAACAGGAGAATAGCTTTTGTGTGTGAAACACTTAACGTTATTCAGTACTAGCAGTTTGCTATCATCCATTAAAGGGGCAATCACATGATGAAAAGAGAATGTGATTGCCCCCTCTATGTGCTATTAGATTAAGCACCAACCTTCACATGGTCGGTGTCAGGCTGATTGGTTAAATCTTTCTTCTGCAGCATCCACATAAGTCCTGCTGAAATGAATCCGAGGGATCCAATTACCATCCAGGCTGATGTAATCGAGTAAGCTGCAATAAAGCTTCCCATAATCATTGGACTTGTTGCATATCCGGCGCCAATTACCAGTGGAAGAATACTGCTTACTCTGCCTCTGTGCGAAGCTGGTGTTTGATTAGCGATAAAGGTCGAAGCATTGATCGCAATCATGATTTCTCCAATAGTCATGATAAAAATAGATACATAGAAGAAAGGAAGAATCGTGGTGAAGGCGAGCATACCAAAGGCAAAAGCATAGCACAAGGCTCCGGTAGCTATCACTTTTATAGGCCTTATTTTATTTGTCAGTTTCGTAATAATCGGCGTAAACGAGATAACCAATATACCGTTAAATGCGGCAAGTGTTCCGTAATAAGCTGCACCAGAATCATTAAATAGCTCCTCTAAGTGCAGAGGTATGGTAAATGCCCATTGTGCGTATTCAAATTCAATACATAATAGAATAAAAGCGAACATAATTAATATAGGCCTTGCCTTCAGCACTTTAAAAACAGATCCTTCTACATGTTGCTCAAGGTTTCTTTCCGTTTTCTCTGTTACCGAAATATGTTTGGTTTTTGTCTCTTTTATAAAAATAAAAATCAATGTTGTAGCTAAGAGAGTAGCGATACCATCTATGATGAAAACAAGATCTAAATGATTTTTATATAGTAGACCGGCCATAATTGGACCAACTGCAAAACCTAAATTAAAACCCATATAGGTTAATGAATAAGCACCCTTCCGATTCTCTGGGGTAGTTAAATCCGCCAATAGTGCATCGTAGGCAGGTGAGCACAAAGCAAAGAAGAGTGATGATAACATAAGCAAATAGGCCATGGTCATCGAAGGCTCTATTAAACCTATGGATATAACGGTTATGCCTCCTAGACCTTGTGAAACAACAATAATAAATTTTCTTCCCAAAGTGTCTGCCAGCTTTCCGCCTAAAATCATACTTGGTGCAGAAATAACGCTGACTAAAGTAACATATAGTCCAGCTTGGGCACTATCCATGCCAATCTTCTGGGTGAGGATTAAAACAAGTAACGGATGTACAAACCCTCCCAGACTATTAATAATTCGCGCAAAGAATATGATATAGATTTCTTTGGGTAACCCCCGATATGGACTAAATAAATTTTTGAAAGACTGCATAATGCCTCCCTGATTCCTTAATTAAATTCCAATAATTTCTATTTTAATAGATAAATAAGTAAAAGAAAATGACTGTTTAAAAAATTTAAAATATTTTGAAGTTTTATAGGAAAATATTGGTATAATGGTGTGTGAAAGATGATAGTTTCAACCAGAGAGAAGGTAAGCAGATGGAGTTTTTTAATGTATTGATTCCGGTATTTGTTATATTTGCTTTAGGATTTATAGGCGAGAAGAAGATAGGGTTTGATCCGAAAACGATTTCAACGATGTCCCTTTATTTAATGACACCCTTACTGGTGTTTCAAACATTTTATACTAATGAACTGACGTTAGATTATCTTTATATTGTTATTTACGCGTTTGGGCTTTGTATAGCACTTATTATCTTTGTATGTTTTATTGCCTTTATAAATAAATACAACATAAAGGAAACCTGCGGACTTATTCTTGGTTCAGTTTTTATGAACAATGGTAATTATGGAACACCTGTCGCGTTATTGTTGTTTGGGGCTGCCGGATTTGATTATGCCATTATCTTAATGGTCACCCAAAGTATTGTGATGGCGACAATTGGGGTATATGTAGCGGCGCGAGGAAGCGATATAGGCGGAGGGATTAGAGATACACTTGCAATAGTAGTACGTATGCCTGTTGCATATGGAGCGATTTTTGGACTGTTATTTCAGTACACGGGTATTACCGTTACTCATTCCTTAATGACTACCATTGATTTAGTTGGAAGCGCTGCTATTCCGACAATCATGCTTGTTTTAGGCATGCAGTTGGCTAAAATCAGCCTAAAGAATATTGAATATAAAAAGGTTACGTATGCATTAATCATTAAATTGGCAATGGCACCGCTTGTAGCGTGGGGAATTTCAATCCTCTTGCCAGTTGATTCCTTGCTTAAACAATTAATGATTATCATGGCGGGAATGCCGGCTGCTGCAAATACGACGATGTATGCTATTCAGTTTAATACAAAGCCGGAATTTGTTTCGGTTTGTACATTTATAAGTACAATACTTAGCTTAATCACATTACCAATCATTTTTTATTTTGTTTTATAGTGAGAAGGATTTATTAGATAGTGGAGTGCATAAAATGGGATTAATTGAATCAATTTATATAAATATTAGTTGTCCTGCGGAAAGGATGGTATGGGGAATGAATAGAAATAAAGTATGGATCCCAGCGCTTTTAATGGGGGTAAGCTTGGTAGTATGTATACTAGCACTTATCCAATCAGTCAACTCAGATCCTCAAAGGTATCCATTATTAGGCTTGATCCCCTGTGCTATAGGTGCAGCTTCTTTTCTATATATTAATAAAATTGCTCATAAAAAGTCTATGGTTCTATGGTTTACTCAGATATTAAATATAGCATTTATGATATTTCCATTGATAACCCTTCTATACTTTATGTCCTCTAATTAGATTTATAAATTATTGACCTCTTGCTTTTGAGGTCTTTTTTTTATGCTATAAATCTTATTAACTATAAAAATATGGTAAATTTTATAAAAAATGAAACTTTTATCCAGGATAAACGGTCTAATAGATAGAGAGAAAAAACAGGGGGTGCCGCATGCATGAAGATCTTTCTTTAGTACAAAAGGCTATAAAAGGGGATGATACAGCATTTTTAACTTTATTAGATCTTCATAAGGAACAGCTGTATCGAATGGCCATTGTCTATTTAAAAAATGAAGGGGAAGCTCTGGAAGCTATCCAGGAAACGACTTTTCGAGCATACCGTTCAATTAAAAAGCTGCGAGAGCCATCCTATTTCTCCACATGGCTTGTAAGAATTTTATTAAACGTTTGTTCAAATGAATTGAAGGCCAAAAAAATACACCATCATTTCATTGGACAGGAAATGGTCCATACGGATGACTATGGTCAGCTTGAAATAGAAGAAGCTCTCATGTTCCTTGATGAACCATCACGTGAAATGATCGTATTAAAGTATTTACGGGACCTGCCCATACGTGAGATTGCCGAGATATGTGAATGCCCGCAAAGTACGGTTAAAACCAGACTTTACAGAGGCCTTCGGAAGCTCAAGGAACTAATGAAGGAATCGGGAGGTGCCCGCCATGTATGAAAAAGAGAGACAAGAATTATTGGATTTAAAAAAACAAATGGAATATGTGCCTGTACCAAACGAAAAAGTTTCCGCAGCCATTCACTCAGGCTTTAGTAAAGCAAAACACAAGAAGAGAAAAAGACTTATAAAATATTCAGGATTGGCAGCGGCTGCTATTGTACTCCTGTCTTGCATTAGCCTGGTGCGAGTATCACCGTCCTTTGCAAATGCCCTCTTGTCCATACCGGGCGCAGAAAAAATTATCAATCTAATCCGAAACGATAAAGGCTATATGTCTGCTGTGGAGAATGATTTTTTACAGGAAATTGAACTTAAAAAAGAAAGTAATGGCGTAGAGATTACCGTTGAATCATTGATTGTCGATCATCATGATTTAGTTGTTTTTTATAAAGTAGAGGCACAAGAAGAAAGGGAGAATATAAGTATTCGCAATATTGAACTGATTGTAGATGGAAAGGAAAAAGATGAACTCTCTATTGTATACTATCCATCTTCATCTATGGAGGAAGAGAACTCTACAAGTGTAAGATTTAAATTTGATGAATCGCTGAATGAGGAAAGTGATATTAAAATTTCATTTGAAGTTGATCAGAGCGATAAGTTATTAAATACATTCCATTTTCCCTTATCCATTGATCACTCTATCTATAAGAATCAGCATAAGGAAATACGGATAAATAAAACAGTTAAAGTAGATAATCAGGTTATCACTTTTACAAAAGTGGACACATACCCGCTGAGTATGGTTATAAGTATTAGCTATGATAAGGCAAATACAAAGCGTATTTTTGTCCTTGAAAATGTAAGGGTTGTTGATGAGAAAGGTGAAGAGTGGGGAAATGGGAACAGTGGAGTAATGGCTTCCTATATAAATGACGATGAACATTTAGTTTATATAGAAAGTAATTTTTTTAATACTTCAAAGGAGCTTTATATCGTATTTGACGGAATCCATGCATTAAATAAGGAAGATGTTACGATTCAAATTGATGAAAAAGACGGTCATCTTTTAAAATACCCAGCGGATGGAATCATTCAGTCAGCAAAAATCGAAGGGCGGGAAATCGTTGTTCAGCTAGATACTCCTGATAATCATAATGGTTTGAATATTGGATTAGTCACAGATGGAGCCGGTAATGATATTACCGGGCACAAACAGTCGTTCAGGTCAAGTGAAGGAATAGAGAGAAAAGAAGTAAGAGTGGAATTTCAACCTGAAAAAGTAACAAAAGGCCCAATTCATTTGGAAATTGGCGGTTACCCGCTTACCCACAAACAACAAGTCAAGCTCCAAATAAAATAATGGACCAAAATTGTCCTCAGTGATTGTTGGCCAATTTTATCATAAAAGTCACCTCAGGAGCTTATACATAATAATAGGAACGGAAAGGGGGAAATCGATTGAAAAGGAGTGCCATCATAAAAGGAAATTATCGATATTCCCTAAAGAGGGAATGGGATGATTACAATTTAAGAAAAGCTGTCTTTGTTCTTTTACACCCAAGCGAGGCTGATGACAGGGTGGATGACCGGACGACTATGCGCTGTGTTTCATTTGCTAAGAAATTAGATTGCGGCTCTGTGGAATTGGTAAATGTATTTGCGTATCGTAGCAGGGGATGGAGAGATCTCAGGAATCTGTCCTTGGAGGAGGCTACAGGCCCTGAGAATCGCTTCTATTTAGAAAATGCCTTACACAGCGGTTCCGAAATTATCGTTGGCTGGGGAGAAAACTGTACCATCCTTCACAAAGATTATCAGGAATTATCGGATTGGTTTAAGGGATATGATCCTAACTGCCTGGGTACAACAAGAGATGGGCATCCCCTGCATCCGTTGTTTGTAAGAAGTGATACGACAGTTCAACCCTATCTCTTTCCAAATGTAAGTTCGTTTAAACCGTCATGACAAAGGAGCTGTCGATTCGTTTCGACAGCTCCTTTATAGATAGATAAGTAGTTTTTGAAGCAGGTGGCGGAGTTGGTAGTTCAGTTTCGTCTGTGCCATCGTCAACAGGAGGCTCAGGTTCTTCTATCCCATCATCCGGATTTCCACCGTCTTCTTCCTCTTCTGGTTCAGGTGGTACAGCAGGATCCGGGGCAGGTTCAGTAGCCGGTGTCTCAGCTTCCGGTGTTTCAGGTTCAGTCGCAGGTTGATCGCCCGAAGGTTTGTCCGATTCTTCCTCTTTATTCGTTTCTTCTTTATCTTGCTCGTCTGACTCGTTTGCTTCTTCTTCTTCTTCTTCTTCTTCTTCTTCTTCTTCTTCTTCTTTTTCGTCTTTAGTCCCTTCTTGTAGATTTTTTATAATATCCTTTAATTCCTCTTCACTTTTATCTTCCATCTGGCTACCGACGCCTGAATCAAAACTAAATGAGAAGTTAGGCAAGTTAGAGAGATTCAGGAACAAATCATAAACATTCCTGCACTGACACATTATTTGAATAAATTAAAACCCGCAGGAAATGAGCTGCGTAATTTTCAGCCTATTTATATAGAGGATGCCACATATGGTTTTCCTGAAAAATTTATTAAGCAATTTAATCTTGTATCCCTGTTAATTGTCCCTATTTATGTTCCGGAAGAAGGTAAGATGATTGGCGGAATTTTACTAGATAAAGGGCCAGGGCGGAAATTTGAGCGGGATAGGAGCTTGTATCCCGCATTAATGAAATTTGGGCAAAGTGCAGGAGAGCTATTGCTTAGGTTTACGAACCCTGAAAATTCTGTAACACAGAGTGATTTGGAGCGTAAACTATTATTTTCTCCGCGTGAGGTTGATATTATTAAGTTATTGGCTGCAGGAGCATCTACAACAGAGGCAGCTGTTCAGCTTTATTTAAGTGAGTATACAGTCAGAGACTATATTTCGACTATTATGAGAAGGTTGGATGCCAAAAATCGAACAGAAGTAGCTGTAAAGGCTATTAGAATGGGGATTATAGATTAGAAATATGGAAATAAGAGGATCATAGAAAATACTTGGATAGTTTAGATGTTTTATTAAAATAATAAAATAGGTTTGATTCGCCAATAATCACGGGATTTTAGCTTAATTTTCTTCTTCTGTTAAAAGTAATTTACATTTATTTTACTAAATAAATTACCTTTTGTAAGTTTTTTTATAGAATCGAAATTATTTATACCCTATTATTACAAAATAAAAACTTGTAACATGTTTTTGAAACATAATTGTAATATTACTATAACTTATTTGTTAAATTAGCATGATATACTTATCCATGTTAGATAAATAGATAAATAGAAATGGTATGAAAGACCCGATAAATTAAAAAACTAGGAAGCAGGTAATATCTTAATGATGAATAAAAGAATTATTGCGCTAAGTACGGCTTTATTGCTTGGGTTCAGCAGTTACATAGGCATTCCATCAGCAAGTGCTGCAAAAGACCCGGCCAGGCAAGCTGAGGTTGATAAAGCTCAAGCTGCTTTAAATGAGGTACAAGCTGAAATCTCTACTCTTAATACTCGTATTTCTCAAATAAACCAGGCTGTTAAAGATAATCAAAGTATGATTAATAAAACAGAAGAAGATATAGTCAAAACGGAAAAACAAGTAGAGACTTTAGATAAAGAAATTGCCGAACTGGAAGAAAAAAATGAAAAACGCCAAGAAATTTTAAAGAAGCGTGCTGTTACATACCAGCAAACAAATGGTAATGTCAGCTATTTAGAGGTCATTTTTGGATCTACTAGTTTTGGAGATTTTATTGAACGAATCGGAGCAGTTTCAACAATTGTTAAAGCGGATCGTCAATTAATTGATGAAATTCAGGAAGATCAGACGAAACTTGAGGATAAACAAGCAACTGTGGAAGACAAGCTTGCTGGCTTAAAGGATATGAAAACAGAGCTTGTTGGAATGCAGCAGGATATTAAGCAACAACAAAATCAAACAAATTCCTTAAAGGAAGAGCTTAAAGCTAAGGAAGAAGAAAGCCAACGCCAATTGGCAGAAGCCAAAGCAAGAAATATCGACATCGTGGTAGAGCCAGTTGTTGTAAAAGAAACTTCCAATGTAAAAGAGAAAGTTGAAAAGATCGCTAATACTCAAAAAGAAGAAACAACAACTAAAGTGAATTCCAGCTCTAAAGAAGAAGCTGTAAGCACTTCGAAGAACGAACAAACTAGCTCTAAACCAGCTAATTCAAACTCTTCTAATAAGAAGCCAAGTTCTACTAATAGTTCTACCCAAAATAAAAATATTCAAACCGTTATTACTGCAGGCAATAAATATATTGGGAACTCCGTCTATGTATTCGGCGGCGGAAGAACACAAGCTGATATTGCAGCAGGACGCTTTGATTGCTCCGGTTTTGTTAGCTGGGCATTTAAACAAGGTGGATACTCAGTACCAGCGAGCACAGATGCTCTGAAATATGCAGGAAGACAGATTCCAACAAGCCAAATGCAACCGGGAGATATGGTTTTCTTCGATACGTATAAAAAAGATGGCCATGTCGGCATTTATGTTGGCGGTGGAAAATTCATCGGTTCCCAAAGCTCTACTGGTGTAGCAATTGCCAGCCTTAAAACAGGGTACTGGAAACAAAAATTTAATGGACGTGTAGTGCGCGTTCATTAATCAATAAAAAGCTTGATAGGGAAGAGACGTCATGATTAAAGTGACGTCTCTTTTTCTTTTATGATCAATTAGTTTACGAATGGAGCTTTAAGAGTAATAAAAAATAATCTAGCTTTAATACCAGATTAAAGGACTTACGGAAATCCTTAACAAAAAATGAGACGCCAGTAAGCCAATTAATTGCTTACGAGGCAGCCTCATTTCTTGATTTATCATTAAATTTTTATCGGAGCATGATTAACCAATAATCATGCCTGCAATAGCAGCACTTAAACAAGATGCCAATGCGCCGGCAATAATCGCTTTTATTCCTAAACGGGCAATGTCCGGTCTGCGATTTGGTGCTAGCTTGCCAAGTCCACCGAGTAAGATTCCAAGAGAAGAAAGATTGGCAAACCCGCATAATGCAAAGCTGATAATGACAACGGCTTTATCTGACATTGTATCAATCATTGGTGCAAAATTACTGTAGGCAACAAATTCATTAATGACGAGTTTTTGACCGATGAAGTTTCCAGCCTGCAGAGCTTCATTCCACGGAACGCCAATTACAAAAGCTAATGGTGCGAATATGTAACTTAAAATTAGCTCGATGGATAATTGATCAAATCCAAACCAACCGCCAATATACCCTAACATACCATTTAACAATGCAATCAAGGCGATAAAAGCAAGCAGCATAGCTCCAACATTTAAAGCTAATTGAAGACCTGTTGAGGCTCCGTTTGCAGCTGCATCGATTACGTTTGTTGATTCTTCATCTTTTGTCATCTCAAAGCCTTCCGCATCCTCCTGGCTTTCTTCGGTTTCCGGAATCATGATCTTAGAAAGCAATAGTCCCGCGGGTGCTGACATAATACTGGCAGCAAGTAAATAATCCAATGGAACACCTAATAAAGCATATCCTACTAATACACTTCCGGAGACAGAGGCTAACCCACATACCATGACAGAAAACAATTCTGATTTCGTTAATTTCTCAATGAATGGTTTTATTACGAGAGGGGCCTCCGTACAACCTACGAATATATTGGCAGTTGCATTAAATGTTTCTGCATTTTTAGTACCCAATAGTTTTGAAAGGGCACCACCAACATATTTGATTACGAATTGCATAATTCCTAAGTAATATAAAACAGAGATTAAGGCAGAGAAGAAAATAATGATTCCTAAAACATTAAATAAGAAAACATGTGTAATCCCGGATTCTGGTGTATAAAGTCCACCAACCAGGAAGCTGATTCCTTCATTAGCATAACCAATCGTGTTGTTTACAACATCGGTTACTTTCTGAAAGGCTGCTCGTCCAAGCGGCCATTTTAAAACAATGAATGCAAAAGAAATTTGGATAATTAGTGCCACGACAACTGTACGGATATTAATATTTCGTTTGTTAGTGGAAAGAAGAAAAGCAATGCCTAAAATACAAATAATTCCTAACAAACCCCATAGATAATTCATTATGTCACCCCATGATTGTATTTTTTACATAAAAAAAGAAAATTGTTACTATTATACAAATTGTTAATATAACAATCTAATGTTTATATTGCAAGCAGAGTGTACTGAAATAGTAGTATTTCGGAATGAATAAAAGAAAACTGTATGGAGTATCTCTTTTTTTGTGTAAAGCGGTGTATGGAATCTATGTGAGGAGAGGATAAAATCACCTCTTAAATAAGGTGCCCTGAACTTTAATAGTACATACAGATACACTCGAAGGGAACAAGAAGTCAAGTTCCCTTCTTAATAGGAGAGGGGGATTAATCTCTGAATAGTAAATCGGAAGATACAGGCTTTATATCTAATTCTCTTGACCAAACAGATAGTTGTCCAACGTGATGTATTTCATGAGTGATGATGTGGCGGAGGATTTTTCCATAGGTGAAGGAAAATGTATGCCCGTTTCTATTCGTTATATTCAGTATCTTATTGTCCATTTGTGAATCCCAGGGGTTTATAAATTCTGTAGTGAGTTTTTTAATTTCATTAGAAAAGTCTATGACATCTGTCAATTCAGTAATAGTGGTGAGATCTCTGACAACGACTCCTGATCCTTTCATTTGATTAATCCATATTTGTTCACAATCAATGACATGATATAAATTATGTAATATACTGCCCATTCCCCCGATGCGTTTTTTTATCAATTCCTCACTAGAAACGTTTTGACACCATTTAAACCAGTCTTCTCTAACTTGCCAATTGTATAAGAACATTTGAAGCATACTATCAGTCCTCCTCATCCGAAAACGTTTTTCTGTTATAAGTCTAATATTCAACACATAACTCCAAAGTGAGAATACTAAAGTTACTCTTGTACAGTAATTATCTATCTCTGTAAAGAAGAAGGTGTCCTGGATTTCCTGCCAGGACACCTTTTTGGGTAATTAGTTTTTCACTTTGATTGTTTTTGCTTTGCTTGTGTTTCCTGCTTTATCCTTAGCCGTTACAGAAAGGGAAGTGCCGGCTTTTTGTTTTTTGATTTTGACCGTGTAGTTCCCTTTGCTGTTGGCTGTCGCAGTACCAAGAGTTTTGGATCCTGCTTTCACAGTTATTTTCGCACTTGGTTCTGTTTTACCGGTAACCTTTGTAGAACTTGACTTGACCGTATTAACAGAAGGTGCGGATGGGGCTGTTTTATCTGCGACTTTAACGTTTTTCGCTTTACTTGTATTGCCAGCCTTATCTTTGGCAGTTACAGAAAGGGAAGTGCCAGCTTTTTGTTTTTTGATTTTGACTGTGTAGTTTCCTTTACTGTTGGCAGTAGCCGTACCAAGAGTTTTGGAACCAGATTTCACCGTCACCTTCGCACCTGCTTCTGTCTTTCCTGCTATGGCTGTTGACTTGTCAGATACCGTATTGACTGAAGGTGCAGAAGGAGCTGTTTTATCGGCCACTTTAACCGTTTTCGCTTTGCTTGTATTGCCAGCTTTATCTTTCGCAGTTACAGAAAGGGAAGTGCCAGCTTTTTGTTTATTGATTTTGACGGTATAGTTTCCTTTGCTATTGGCAGTAGCTGTACCAAGAGTTTTGGAACCAGCTTTTACCGTCACTGCTGCTCCAGCTTCTGTTTTACCTGTTACGGTAGTTGATTTATCCGAAACAGCGTTAACAGAAGGACTAGAAGGAGCGCTTTTGTCTGTTACTGTGATCGTTGTTACTTCGCTCACTAATCCAGTTTTCGGATCTGTAACAGTAGCGTATAATTTAGTACCCGCTTTTAGTTTGGTTTTTAAATCTACTGAGAATTTACCATTTTCCGCTGTTGTAGATAGCGTTAAGTTCTTTTTG
The DNA here is from genome assembly GCF_058267515.1 of Pradoshia sp. Z6_59. Taxonomy (NCBI): domain Bacteria; kingdom Bacillati; phylum Bacillota; class Bacilli; order Caryophanales; family Bacillaceae; genus Pradoshia; species Pradoshia sp. Z6_59. The sequence continues at coordinate 127,908 of NZ_JBZCPP010000006.1, read as the reverse complement.
TCTGTGATGGTTACTTTTGAATCGGATGGAGCAGTACCTGTGATTTTAGTGCTGGCATCTGTTACTGTATTTACAGATGGTCGAACCGGTACAGGAACTTTATTAATTTCAATTGTCTTCGTAACATGGTGTCCCGCAATATCTTCAAGAACGAATTCATATTCATTAACACCTTCTTCTATTTCAAGTTCTATTTCCTTAGATATAGAGTAAGGTGCGTATACAGGTAAATCTCCCAGATCATTAAACGTGTTTATTTCTTCATTTCCGTTCACGAGTAACCGCAGTGCATTATAGTTGTCGTTAACTTTTACCTTAACCTTTTGGCTTTCGCCTGGTGAAAATGCTTTATAGTCAATATCAATGGTAGGTTCTTTTGTATCAATGAAGATTTCTCTGTTAAAATCAATCTTGTTGCCGGCTACATCCGCTCCATAGAATCGAATGTCCTTTTTACCTTCCTTAGAGAAATCGAGAGTATCCTCGAAGTAATATTGTTTAATTTCTTCATCCCATTCAAGAGGTAGGCTTTGTCGTTTTCCTTCATATTCAACCCAAACATAGTCCATCTCAGAATCGTCCGTTACATATCCATCGATTTCAACATTCAAATAATCATAGACTCCAAGTGGTGCCGGTGTCCAAGAGACAATGTAAGGAACCTTCTTATCCAATAATGATTTAGCACCACGGTTACCTGCATAATCATGTGCTATAACGTTGATATTATCTCCGTTCTTCACTTCGACAGGGGTATCATCGCTATACTTTTGATCCGTTAAATTAACACTATAGGTATTGTTGTTATTTGGTTCCACATAATTTTTTAGTGTTTTACCGTTAACGGAAAGCTCGATATATTTAAGACCTGCCCCGGCTTTTGTATCCTCTGCTTTAAAAGTGACAGTTTTAGTTGCATCATCATATTTAAGCTCTGATACAGTTGGCTCTGTATTATCGACCAAAATCGGCATTTTAAATACTTGAGGTTCTTTGCCTTCAAAATCAATCGTTGATTTAATTTGGTAATAGTACAAGCCTTCCTGGACTTGTTTATTGTTTACTTTGCCATCCCATTCTGTTAAGAAGTCGAAAGTGACAACAGAGTCGGCTGCATAATTCTTTCTTTGGTACTTATCAGTCGTTATTTTACGAAGGGTGTTACCATCTGTATCGGTAATACTGTATTCCACTGTCTTACTATTTCGTAAAAATGATAGGGCTGGTGCTACGGTATCATTATGGTCATCTCCATTTGGTGAAAAAGCTATTTTAGAAGGATCGACAATTTGGTTCTTATCAAATGGGCTAACACCGTAAAATTCACCAGTATATGAATCAGCGAGACCTGTATATCCGTAGAATGAGTTAGCATCATTATTCATTGGGTCAATAATGTTTGCCTTGTTCCAATCGCCTTTAAAACCAACGAATGGTACGGATAGGGTAGGTAATGAATCTTCTACATTTTTGGCTTTTAAGAAAACAAAGCCTTCGATAAAGTATCCGTTTTTCATTGCTTTTTCTAAATCAGCTTTGGCATTTTTTAAATCGATTGTGATCGTGAAATCTTTTGATTTTCCAGCTCCAATGGTAATTTCACTGTCGGATGCAACAATCGCTTTTTTGATTTCCTGAGGAGTCAAATTATTAAATGTATATCCGCCTGCCACATATAGAGCGTCAGAAAGCACGCTGGTATCAACTGTATAGGTTGCATCTTTCTCACTGAAGTTAGTAGCTGTCAGTGTGAAGGAGAACTTATCAGTTGAAATTTCTTTTAATGTGACTTTTCCTTCATTAGTTCCCTTGGCTACAACGTAAACTGGTGAAGTGACTGCTGAATTTAATTTCATTACACCTGCACCTTGGCGGCGTGGTGAATAGTATGTCGTGCCAGCAGGATCTTTAATAGTTTCAGATGTGTTCATCAATAAAGTTTTAGCGCGCTGAACTTTATCCTTGCCTGTTAGGTTCGGGAAAGTTTTTTCTACATACTCTAAAACAAGAGCTGAACCGCCTGATACATGGGGTGCAGCCATGGATGTACCACTCATAACTCCGTATTTATTATCATTTAATGTGGAATAGATTTTTCCACCAGGTGCCGTAATTTCTGGTTTGAAATCTAAATTTGGCGTTACTCCCCAAGAAGTAAAGGTCGACAATTGACCAGCTGTACCATTTTCAAGTTGAATCATTTCCCCGGTAAATTTAACTTTGCCAATGTCACCGGCTGCTTTGATTTTCTCTTCAAACATGGTGCCATCACTCACACGTAGTGAAACTAGTGGAATGGTAGGGCTGTTTAAGGCCATGCTTACAAAATCGCCATGTGCCGGTGTTCCTCTGACAATAACACCAATTGCACCTGCAGTTTCTGCTTGCTTTTGGATTTCTCCATAGTTTGGAGCAGCGCCAGTTCTGACAGCAAAGACAATTTTACCCCTTACATCCTTGTCCTTATATCGATCTGGGTGTCCATCTCCTACATAAACGACATCCTGTTCATTTGTGCCAAAAACATCTAGTGGCAGAGGAGAGGACTGTGTTTTATATCCAGCCGGATAAGTCGTTCCGCCTATTGTTAATTCGAATTTGTCTACAAATACATGCGTGTTTTCTAATGATGCGACAGAAATTGAATCTTTGGAAACGCTTGGTGAACCGACAAGTCCTATATCAGGATTGATTGCAAGAGGATCTGCATATCCATCAGAGATTTGTGCAGAATTCCCTGCTGAGATTGACATCAGCACACCATTATTTACTGCTCTTTCCACTGCTTTTTGTTCTGGATCTTCCGGACTTTGGAATCCTGCGGTTGATCCTAGACTCATATTAAGCACATCTGCACCAAGCAGGAGGGCGTCATCAATAGCCTTAATGTAAATATCGCCCCAAGTAGAAGGCATAGCAGCATCATTGCCAAAAACTTTTAAAGCCAATAATTGTGTTTCAGGGGCAATTCCCTTAATACCACCGGCATCTTTAGAGCCATTGGAGCCAACTGTCCCGCCTACGTGCATTCCATGCATGGATGCATCAGGCCCTAAATCTAATATTTCCTGGTTTTTATCATAATAATTATATCCATATGGAACTTTTGTAGTGTGATACTTTCCTGGGAGATTATTCTTGGATACAACTGAGTCTACATCAGATTTTTTTAATTTAGCTTTACTTTCATCAGTCAAAATCATATCTTTATGGCTAGGATCAATTCCAGTATCAATAATACCGACAACTGTACCCGTACCATTGTACCCTCTGACCCATGTTTCTTCAGCTTTAACAATATCTCCACTTGATACCATTTCTGGTTTTACTTTCGGTCGTTCATATTCATTGGCAATATAAACGGAAGAAACAGTGGAAATACTCTCGATTTTTGAAATGTCCGAAGCCTTCACTTCACCGCTGACTCCGTTTGCAACAACAGTAAAGGAGTTTTCCACATCAAACTTTACGCGTTTTTTATTAACAGAGGAAAGAAAATTGGATTGTTGATCTTTAACTGTGGATTGTAATTCCGATTGTTTTGATTTAGAGAGTTCTTTAAACATAACACCTTGTTTAGTGGCGTAATCAATTGCAGGGCTACCTTCTAGTTCTACAATAACCCGTACCTTTTCATCTGGGTCATATTTACTTACATCCAGTTTCTTTTTTACTGTGTTACTAAAGGGCTTTAGTTTAGTATTTTCATATGTATTAGCGCTCGCTGTTCCTATACCGATTAATAAGTTAGATAAGAGTAATACTAGTGATAGTAAAGCAAAAACTACATTCTTAGTATTTTTGAAATGCAAAGCTCCAACCTCCCCTTCATTTGTCAAAAACTTAAAACTACAAAATCCCTCCCTTGGTTATCAATAATGGAATATAAGGTAAATAACTTACTATCTACCACACTATTAATTTAACACCATGATTATAAATAGTCTTTTTAATTTTTTGATTTTTCAAAAAATGGTGAATACGTCTTAGCTTATTATTGGATTTATACTCGAAAAAAAGAGAAGAGTGGGTAGAAACACATAGGAGAGGATAAGTAGAAAAGTACGAATTTATAAAACATACAAGGCCAGATTAACTTGTGAGAGACAAATAAGAGGAGATATCGGACATTTATTAAAGAAGACCTGAATGGTCAACCAAAAAATCAGAGTTTAATGGACTCTGAGTACGTATTCTTTAAAACTAGATTATTTTTCGATACATCCCGACAGAATGGGGAGCGGTATATTCAAAACCGAATTTCAGATAAAGCTTGTCAGCTGGAATATCTGCTATTAAACTGATGTATGCTCCAGGGGGCACATGGTTATTTAGATAGTCTGTCAGATTTTCCATTATTACTTTACCTAATCCCATTCCTTGCATATCGGGGCTGACAGCTATATCCACTACCTGATAAAAACAGCCTCCATCTCCTATAATTCTGCCCATCCCAATTAGCCTTCCGTTTTCTCTAAGAGATACGGCAAAGATTGAATTCTTCAGTGCGATACCAGCGGCCTGTTTTTCTTTTGGACTCAATCCCGCAGCTATTCGCAAATCTATATATTCCTGAGGGCTGGGTGTGTTATGTATAATTTCAATTCCTTTCTCCATAATATCCTCCTTTGTTTGCATACTACTAATAGCTTACTATACTTCTTTACCAGGTTCTTAGCCATTGTCCTTGAAATAGTCATCTCAGCACTAGCTGGATAGGATTTTCTTCTCCAATTGTAATACTCGATTCCCTAATTATTTTTTGCGCTATTTTTTTGGAAGCAGTACTACAGGCTCTTTTTAATAGTCCTAGTTCAGCTACGCCTCAAGACCTAGCTGGGAATCAAGCTCAGGGTCGTTATAAAGAATATTCTTCCAAGCTAAACTAAAGACATAAGGAGGGAATATCAATGAAAAATCTCGGATTGATCTTAATTGTGCTGGTGGCTGGTCTAATCGTGATCGGTAATATTGGTTCCATTATTACATTGGCCATCACATTAGCTATTTTGTATTTTGCCGTGAAAGGCTTCATGAAGGCAGATACAAATGTGTCGAAAGTGGTTTGGGGAGCAATTGCGGTCATTACATTATTGGCTTCAGTTGGTAATATACCTGCGCTAATTGGCTTGGTGGCTATGTATGTTCTTTATTATCTATATAAGGAGCATAAGCAGGAAAAGGACTATGTGAGTCCTGATGATCCATTTACAAACTTTGAAAAAGAATGGGAACAATTAAATAAAAATTTTAAATGAGGAGTGTGCAGGAAACATGGCAAATTTATTTACTCGTATGAAAAATTCGGTGGAAGCAGATCTTCATGATTTAATCGATAAGCAGGAGGAGCGGAATCCAATTTCAAAATTGAATCAATATTTGAGACAATCCGAAAGAGAGGTTGAACAGGTCCAACAACTAATACAGCGTCAATATCGATTGAAAGAGGAAATGAAGCGTGAATTAACGGTTGCTAAGGAAATGGCTGATAAACGTAAACATCAGGCTCATATTGCTAAGGAAGCAGGTGATGTGAGTGAATTATACGAATTTGCCATTAAGGAACAGGCGGTTTATGAGGATCGTTCAGCCAAAATTGAACATCTGCTTGTGCAAATTGGCCTTGATTTAAAGCAGCTTGAAGAGAAGTTTACTTTAATGAAGCAAAAGCTGAAAGATATGCATATAAAGAGACTTGAGCTGATGGGACGGGAAAATATTGCAAAGGTCCATCATAAAATGGACAAATTAATGGAGTCCGGTAAAGATGCAGTAGAGAACGAGGGGCAGCAATCCTTAGAAATTGATGATTATATGACGCAAATAGAAAATAGAGTGAAACCCAATTATTATGAAGCAACGATTGATACCCGCATTGCAGAAATTGAAAAAGATTTAAAAAGGAAGGAAACAGTGAATTAAAAAGTGGTATTCTAGTATGTAGGACGCAGTATTTTGCTGCGTCTGTTTTAGATTAGTAATCAGCAGGTGTTCATCTATGATGAATGACAGATAGGGGGTAGGAATATGCAGAGATATAAAGAAGGCCATTGGGCAGAAAAAATAGTAATTGCTATTTTAATCATTGCTTTAATTGAAATTATCTTTTTTCGCTTTCATGAAATTCTTTTTAGCATATTATTTTCGGGAATTTGTATTTATTATGGCTATTCCCGTTATTCTAAACTATTTGGGAAAATGATATTTTGGATGGGTATAATATCAGGTCTTATAGGCTTAATTAATCTATTCATTGTCAGGCTCATTTTCTTTATTCTTCTTCTCTATTTTATTTCTCAACATCTTCAAAAGAGACGTGAACCTATTCAAATCAAACCTAAAGAATCGTTTGAACAGGAAAAACAGAATGGTGAAATATCTAAGCCTGTGATTACGAATAGAATTTTTGGAAGTCAGCAAACTCCTGAGTACGTATACGAATGGAATGATCTGAATGTGATAAGCGTATACGGAGATACTCATATCAATTTGAGCAATACAGTCTTACCTAAGGAAATATCAGTCATTTCGATTCGGAATGGTATTGGGGACATTGAAATATTTGTACCGTACGATGTTGGTGTGCAAATATCCCATACCTGTTTATATGGAAAAGTGCGTTTATTAGAAGAAAAGGAAAAAGAGCTTAGAAATCAGCAAATTATGTATAGGTCAGAAGGATATAACGAGGCTAGCTATAAAATAAAGGTCGTTACTTCGATTGGTGCTGGCAATTTGGTGGTGAAGTGGATATGAGTATACTAAAACGCCAATTACTGATCTGTATATCAATCTCTCTACTGCTATTTTTAACTATATTCTTATGTTATTATGTAATCTTTTTCTCCTCTGATTGGACTCCTCTATATGAGAAGAAAATCTTTAATGTGCCATTTCTGTTATTTGCGCTAAGTATTGCCCTGTTGTTTGGTGTCTTGTTCGGAATTGCAAGCGGGTTATTCTATAAATCTGAAATAAATCAGTTAAATGATACATTACGAAGTGTGAACCTCGGGGAAAACCTTTCGGAAAAAGAGATTAAGACAAAGGAGTTATCTGAATCTGTCGAGAAAGTAAAACAAATCCAGACAGTCCTTCTTGATCAGGCAAAACGTTCTCAGGCTCTGGCTACTGAAAATTCAGTGGAACAGGAAAAACGAGTTCAGGCAATGGTTAAAGAGGAGAGAAACAGATTGGCCCGAGAACTTCATGATTCTGTCAGCCAACAGCTTTTTGCTGCTTCCATGCTTATGTCAGCTATCAATGAATCAGGTGGGGATGAAGAGACAAGGGAGAAAAAACAGCTTAGGATGGTTGAAAGTATGATTCAACAGTCCCAATTAGAAATGCGGGCCTTACTTTTACATCTCCGTCCTGTACATTTAAAGGATAAAAGCTTGAAGGAAGGCGTAGATAATCTTTTGAGCGAACTCAAACAAAAAATCCCTTTTACGGTAAAATGGAAGGTAGAAGATCTGGAATTGGAGAAAGGGATTGAGGATCATCTATTTAGAATCCTCCAGGAATCCGTTTCGAATACATTACGGCACGCTAAAGCACAATTATTGGAAGTGTATATTATTCAGCATGAACGTTCTTTAATTATGAGAGTGATCGATGATGGTGTTGGATTTACCGCAGATGAAGCAAAGGCTGGCTCTTACGGGTTGCAAAATATGAAAGAGCGGGCGATAGAAATTGGCGGCATTCTAAAGGTGGTTTCGGTACCAAAGCAAGGCACGCGAATCGAAGTAAGAGTACCATTAGTGAATGTAGGTGAGAAAGTATGATAAGAGTATTGTTTGTAGATGATCATGAGATGGTTCGTATAGGTGTTTCTGCTTATTTATCTTCTTTATCCGACATTGAAGTGGTAGGGGAAGCGGAAAATGGACTTAAGGGTGTCGAAATGGCATTGAGCCTAAAGCCTGATGTAATATTGATGGATTTGGTGATGCCAGAAATGGATGGAATTGAGGCAACCAAGCAGATTCTTGCGAAGTGGCCGGAGGCAAAAATAATCATTGTGACGAGTTTTGTTGATGATGAAAAAGTGTACCCTGCTCTTGAAGCAGGTGCAATCAGCTATATGCTAAAAACATCGAAAGCAAGTGAAATAGCAGATTCGATACGCGAAACCTATAAGGGGCAATCCGTTCTGGTACCGGAAGTGACAGATAAACTCATGTCTAAATTTAGGAATGCAAATAAAAGAGATTTGCACGAAGATTTAACATCTAGAGAAATGGAAATTTTATTATTAATGGCGGAAGGCAAGACGAACCAAGAGATAGCAGATCAATTATTTATTGCACTTAAAACAGTTAAAACGCATGTGAGCAATATATTAGGTAAACTTCAGGTTCAGGACCGTACCCAGGCAGTAATTTATGCTTTCCATCATAAATTAACAAAATAGATTACCGATTGAATGAGTATGCTAATCAATTGTGTTAAGATCATTTATGTTATGATTTTTAATAATAAATAGTAAAGCTCAACTCCCACTGTTCTATTACAAATGGATTTGAGCTCTTTTATTTTATTGGTGGGTATATATTCAAGTATATAGTGAGTTGGGTATTCCATAATCAGAAATAGATTTTGTTGGTAGATTCAGCTGTAGAATCTATCAATATCAAAGGAAAGATAATATATAAATCCATTTTAGTAAGTAGTCTTTACTGCAGAATAGTGTAGGATACTATCAGATGGGAATAACAATATATCACTCCCTTGTCGATAGAAGAGGGGATTTTTTGTGTATTTTTTAAATTTCCATAGAAAGATAGTTTCGTATTCGGGTAAGATAAATAATGTAAAGGAGCAGAAAGAAGGTATAAAATGATTGATCAAGCACAACAAGGAGTTAAACAAAAATTAAAGAAGGAAAAAATATGGACAAGAGATTTTGTCTTCATTTGTATTACAAACTTCCTGATCTTTTTAGGTTTTCAAATGACCTTGCCGACAATTTCGTTGTACGTTAAACATCTCGGTGGAAGTGACCAGCTTATAGGAGCGGTTGTCGGGATTTTCACATTTTCAGCTTTGCTGATTAGGCCCTTTGCCGGCAAGGCATTGGAAACGAAGGGAAGACGAATTGTTTATTTCGGAGGTTTAATTGTTGTTATCCTTACCCTAGGCTCATTTGGCTTTATGGCAAGTATTGCTTTGCTGTTCATGATGCGGATTATTCAAGGATTAGGTTGGGGAGCATTAACTACAGCTACTGGTACGGTTGCTTCAGACTTGGTTCCGGCATCAAGACGGGGTGAAGGAATGGGTTACTTTGGGCTGTCCGGAAATATTGCGATGGCTATTGGGCCATCTCTTGGTCTTGCTTTGGTTGTTATGATGCCATTTAATCAGTTTTTCTTAATTTGTGCTATTCTAGGAATTATTGCTCTGCTGGTAGCAACGCAGATTAAGTTCAAGAAAGCTGAGAAAGTGACTGTCCAGCCAACTGGTAAGAAGATACTGGATCTATATGAAAAAAGCTCGTTAAAACCATCCATACTGGCATTTTTCATCACATTTACTTTTGGGGGAATAGCTACTTTTCTTCCTTTATATACAACACAAAAGGGAATCGATGGAATCCAGTGGTATTTTGTTATCTATGCATTATCTGTTATGTTGACAAGAACGTTTGCCGGGCAATTATATGACCGCAAAGGGCACAAGGCTGTATTTATACCGGGGACATTATTAATTTTTATTGCTATGCTATTACTATCCTGGCTGCCTAGTACGAGCATGATGTTGTTTGCGGCTTTTCTTTATGGATTTGGCTTTGGTAGTGTTCAGCCAGCCTTGCAGGCATGGGCAATTGATCAGGCTCCTCAAAATCGAAAAGGAATGGCTAATGCTACATTTTACTCGTTCTTTGACTTAGGTATAGGGATAGGAGCCGTGATTTTCGGACAGATTGGACATTCATTTGGCTACAGCAGCATTTATATGACAGCGGCTGTGTCCGTATTCATGTCGATGATTATTTACGTACTTATAACCCGTGAGAAAGCAGTTCGCTAATTGCTTAATTACGTATAAAAATCCAGGTGAGTCATTGATCACCTGGATTTTTATATAGATTTTCTTTTTTCTTTTTTTACGGGATGAATGTGATTGGAAGAGGATATAACCCCCAATAAAATAGCGGCGAATCCAAATCAATTAAAAACCATTTCGTATCGCAAAAAGAGCAGCCTGAGTACGGTCCTGCAGCTCTAGCTTAGACAGGATATTGGATACATGAGTTTTTACCGTTTTCTCGGTTATGTAAAGTGCTGAAGCGATTTCTTTATTGCTTTTGCCGTTAGTGATTTCCTTGAGAACTTCCTTTTCTCTTTGAGTCAATGATTCTAACGAAGTCTGCTTGGATTTATTCGTTTGCATAGCTGTCATTAACTCTGCCGTAATTTTGGAATGAATATAGGTTTCTCCGTTTACTGCCTTTTTAATAGCTAGGATTAGTTCCTCTGGGTCGCTTTCCTTTAATAGATAGCCACTGGCTCCCGCATCCAGGGCAGGAATGGCATGGTCTTGATCTGACATGCTGGTGAGGATTAAAACTTTCACATTCGGTATGGTTTCTACAATGTGTTTTGTTGCCGCAATTCCGTCCATTACAGGCATTAGTAAGTCCATTAACATAATTTCGGGTGTCAGATTTTTGGCCAGTTCAATTGCTTCCTTACCGTTTGTTCCTTCTCCAATTACACTCATATCTGGATGGCTGTTTAATAATAGTGCCAGCCCTTTCCTAACGACATGGTGATCATCCACTAAAACAATATTTATCGTCATTAAAATTCTCCTTTAGTATGGCAATTCTACCGTTAAACTGGTGCCGGAGTTCTTACTGCTAATTATGCTAAATTTACCTTGAAGGGCTGTTACGCGTTCTTCTATACTTTTGAGCCCGATGCTCGGCATTCCCTTTGCTGATGAAATATCGAATCCTACTCCGCTATCTTCAACCGACATGATAATATGATTTTGTTTGTATTCAAGAGATAGTAAGACTTCTTTTTGACCGGAATATTTAATCGCATTATTGAAGGCTTCCTGCCCAATCCTCCATAAGTTTTCTTCGATTTTTGAAGGGAGAGATCCTGTCCCTTTCACCTGAACGATAACCTGTAAACCGAGTATTTCAGCGTATGATTTGAGGGCGCAAACGAGTCCGTTTTTCAGTCCATCTGGCCGCAATTGCCAAATCAATGCCTTCATTTCAGCCTGTGCATGCTGTGACATCCTCCCAATTTCAGCAAAAATCTGTTTAATGGAATCCTCTTTTGATAGATTGGTTCCGGCTTTTGATGTCACATTAATAGAGTAAAGTAATTGATTTACAGAATCATGCAGGTCCCGTGCCAAGCGATTTCGTTCCTCTGCAACTTTCAGTTCCTGCTCCCGTTTTGTTAAATGGATTCGTTTCAAGGCATTTCCGATTTGATAGGCTATGGATTCTAAGAGACCCAACTCTTCTGCTTCAAATCTTTCTTTATTCGTTACGGCTACGTTTAGTACACCGAATTTTTCATCCCCAGCTGATAAGGGAACAGTAGCATGGTAAACAAGGCCATAGGTGTCACCCCATTGATTCAATCTTGCATTTTCCAACCGCTTGCATTCCATAATGTTCGAAGCTTTATGTAGATTATCCTTTAAAAATTTATTCACACACCAACAGTCACCTGTACACATGGGCTCATAATCAGAGATTTTTAAAGCAGGCGGCAGACCCTCGGAAGCAGCTAATTTGTAATTGCCCTGTTCGTCAATAAGAAAGATCCAGCCGGTTTCCAAGGAGGTTATTTTTAGAAGCTTCTTTAATACTTGAGTCAAAACCTCGTTTAAATCAGTGCCTTCATTTAATGTTTCAGCGATTTCCTTCAATATATGAATCTCTGAGAGAAAAATTTTACGGATCACCTTAGTCTCCTTAAAAAATGTTTTGTTATTATTATACATTTTTTATGGGGGAGTACTACTAAAGATGTAGCTTAAATCCATCTAACCTCCGAGGGCGTGGATGTCTTTTTGCAATACCCTATAAGTATAAGATTCATTAGGAGGTATAAATCATGAAAACAGTTGTGATTACAGGAGCATCAAAAGGTTTAGGGAAAGCATTGGCCCTAGCCTTTGCAAAACAAGGATACAATCTCGCCATTTGTGCACGGGGAGAAGAGCGGTTACATGAAGTAAAATTATTGACTGAGGAATTGGGCAGTACAGTTTTGGCAGTAAAAGCGGATGTTACAAATCAGCGTGATATTGAAGCTTTTATATCCATGACAGAAAGCAGATTTGGTCAAATTGATGTCTTAATTAATAATGCTGCAGTACTCGGGCCTAGCCCGATGCCGCTCTTACTGGATTATTCAGAGGTTGATTTCATTTATGTTATAAAGGCAAACACCTTAAGTCCATTTATGGTCACAAAACGTGTTCTTCCTGGAATGCTTCAGCGTAATGAAGGTTCGATTATCAATGTCACTTCAGAAGCTGGGCAAATAGGGTATGCAGGATGGGGCCTATGGAATCTCGAAGTTTGCGCTGGAAGGGCTGACTGAAACATGGGCAGATGAGCTTTCGGAAACGAATATAAGAATTAATATGGTTGATCCAGGCAGCATGGACACGGATATGTATGCATTGGCAGACCCTGATCATAATGAGGAACTTGCAAAACCGGAAGAGGTATTGGATGCCTTTGTTTATTTAGCCTCTGATCATTCACGGCATATTAACGGTAAACGGTTTGAAGCCCAGAACTTTGAGCTTGAACAGGAGGGATTTTAATGGCATTGCCTCTCGAAAAGACTTTTTTTCTGCCTCAGGAACTGAATGCGTCTGAACCTCCTGAGTTCAGAGGGATGAGAAGGGACCAAGTCAAGCTAATGGTGACAGACAAAAGGACTGGAACAATGGAACACACTCAATTTTTCCACTTGGACCGGTATCTGAAGAAAGGTGATATTCTGGTTTTAAATAATAGCAGAACAATTCCTGCCTCAGCAAGGGCAACTATAACTAGGAAGGGCATCGTTAAAGCAGAAGCTGTAGAAGTAAGGTTTGCAAAAAAGATTGAGAATAACGCCTGGGATGTGCTGGCCCTGCATGAAGATATAGAAGCTGGAGATATGCTCATTTTTTCGGAGGGACAATTGAAAGGAGAGATAAGAGGCAGGGCAGAAGCTACCCCTTTGTGGAGGATTTGTTTTTCTCATTCAGAGGATCATATTTTGCATTATTTATATCAAAAAGGAGAACCCATTCGGTATGAATATACGAAACATGCACTTGATTTAAACTTCTATCAAACGGTCTATGCCTCAGTCCCTGGCTCCGTTGAAATGCCATCTGCTGGCCGAGCTTTTACCTGGGAAATGCTTTTCAATCTTCAAAAAAAGGGAGTGATGCTTCAGTTTATTCAGCTTCACACAGGCTTGAGCTATTTACTGGATGACTACTGGCCGGTAAAACCGGAAACCAATCCTGAAACCTATCAAATTCCCGTGGAGATAATGGATATGATTCGGCATGCGAAAGAAGAGGGAAGAAGAGTTATTGCAGTTGGAACTACGGTCGTTCGTGCTTTGGAGGCAGCTATGCTAACTGAAAAGCTTAAGGGTAGCACCCATTTGTATATCGGGCCTGATTATCGTATGAAGGCAGTTGATGGTATCCTCACCGGTTTCCATGAACCTGAGGCGAGCCATTTGGATATGCTCACTGCTTTTATTGATTCGGAGTTCCTTTTTAAAACGTATGAGGAAGCCGTACTAAAGGGGTATTTATGGCATGAGTTTGGAGATGTGAACTTAATTATATGAAAATGTTGAATTTCCATCACATCGGTTTTGAGGTGAGAAGCCTCGAATTTACAAGGTTCTTTTTTGAAAAATATCTGGGATTTCGCACTGAACAATACATGGAGTTGGATGGAGAAAAAATCGTATTCTTAGTGAATGACCGATTAAGGGTTGAATTGATTGAAAATGGAATGATTGATGAAAAAGGTTTATACGAGGCACATATATGTTTTGAAACAGATTGTTTACAAATTTTAAATGAATTTAATGTATCTATTTTGGAGGGGCCAATAAGGTTGGAAAATGGCTGGACAATTGTTTTTGTTGAGGGGAATAATGGTGAACGTATTGAGTTATTAAAGAGGATTTAGACTTTCTGCAAGCGAACATCTTACGAATGAATAAAGTACAGATGTGGATTTCAACATAACGCTGATAGGAATATGAGGTATGGTCTTTTAAAACATGTCTTCCAGTCAGTTGAGGTATTTAAGCAGATTATTAACCTACCATTTGCTAATAAAGAAATTGTGCCTATTATAAAAGAACTTGGTTTCACTGAAACGATTGGTCAGATATCGATGGAAAAATCTCTTCGATAGAATTTGGTAATTATTTCCGTTATAATAAGAGGGATTTTATAATTGGTTGGGGGAGGTTTGAGGATATGTATGATGTTATAGTTATTGGAGCAGGACCAAGCGGTGCGAGTGCTGCATTATTCACTGCCAAAGCAGGTAAAAAAACATTAGTGTTGGATAATGATAAAAGTGTCACTAAACGTGCCTGGATTGAAAATCATTATGGTGTAGAAGAAATTGCTGGACCTGATCTTATTGCAATCGGTAAAAAACAGGCAGAGAAATTCGGCGCTGAATTTAAGGTTGCAACGGTTGAAAAAATAGAAGTGGCGAATGATGGAGTGATCATCCAAACAGATGAAACCAACTATATGGCAAGTGAAGTGATTCTGGCTTCCGGTATGTTAGTTGACCTCGCTGAAGCTTCAGGCATCAAAACAAAGGATGGTACTGAACCACGTATTAAAAAAGTGATTGATGTCGATGATTCCGGTAAAACCTATCTTGACCATGTCTGGGCAGCCGGTACAGTTGCAGGTGTGAGCATGCATACAATTATTACAGCAGGGGACGGAGCAAGAGTCGCGATTAATGTTATCAGTTCTCTGAATGGGGAACGGTATGTGGACCACGATATTCTTAAATCTTAATTTAAATGAATGGTAGAATGATATGGTAACGGCTCATTAGTGGGTCGTTTTTTTGTTTGACTCTGTTTGTAGATAATGTTCGTTTTTGAATTCCTGTTCTTATTCAACTAAGGCGAAGATTAGTTGAATAGAGAAGTGATGCTTTTATGTCGTATTGGACCAAAATTATGCAGTAAGGGAAGCTAGATTAACAGAGTCATTTATGAATAACAACCCGAGTACCAATTGGAACTCTAGATGATAATTCTAGAACATCATGATTAAACATCCTAATACAGCCATGTGAGACATTCTTACCGATTGAAGCTGGGGTATTTGTTCCGTGTATACCGTAATGAGGCTTTGACAAACCCATCCAAAGAACCCCGAATTGTCTTCCAGGATTACGTTGTTTATTGATTATCTTGTATGTCCCAGAAGGTGTAGGTGATAACATTTTTCCAACTGCAATTGGGTAAGCTTTTATCAGCCTATTTCCGTCAAAAAGTTTTAATTGATGTTTCGATGTTGATATGTCAATCCATCTCGCCATGAATAACAACTCCAATTTTTAATATTGTATGAAGTAATTTAGGTATTTGTTAATTAACAGACATTAGCAGCAATATATACGAACAGAGCCCTTTGTTTAGTACTAATTTGTACAGCTTCCAGGTACTGAGATAGAAGATAACTGCATATAAAAAGCCATTCTTCTTCTCAAAGATTGGCATGAATCTGTTTAATTATTTTCAGATAACTCGGCATCTATTTCTGCTAAAAGCTCACCTGCTTTACGATCATTTATCACAAGGTCGGCATAAAAATCAAAATTAGTTGGCTCTAAATTAATAATAACCAGTTTCGCACCATTTTGCTTAGCAATTAAAGGGAACTGATTAGCAGGTGTCACTGATAACGATGACCCGAGAACAATAAACAGGTCTGCTTTTTTACTTTCAGCCTCAGCCATCATGAATGGTTTTTCAGGCAGCATTTCACCAAATAAAATGACGGATGGGCGAAGCTTGCCGCTACACTCACATTGATAGGATTCATTTAAATACATTTCACTGCCATATTCCTTACCGCATGTTTGGCAATGTACCTTTTGTAAGGTTCCGTGCAACTCTGCTACTCGATTGCTGCCGGCTTCCTGGTGGAATCCATCCACATTTTGCGTGATAATACTTTGTATAATACCTTCCTGTTCCCATTTAGCGAGAATAGAATGGCCTTTATGTGGGCCGTGTTCCTTCACTCCTACCACACGCTGGCGATAAAATTCAAAAAATTCTTTGACATTTTGATTAAGTGCATCTGTACTGGCAATAGTGCCTGGATCTTGCTTCTTCCACAATCCGTTATTAGTTGAGCGGAAATCTGGTAATCCGCTTTCAGTCGACATTCCAGCTCCTGTAAATACAACCGTATATTGGGAATTTTTTAACAAATTAGTTAGTTCGGACAAAATATCTGCCTCCTGTTTTATGTCCTATGTACATCATTATACCATGAGCCAATTGGCTATTCTAAATCATTGGTTTCGCGAAAATTACAACGCATATTATGAGAGAACAGTAGATTCGTATCTGAGTCGAGGGTTAAAAGCCTAGCTGTTCTCTTTAATTTTTATTTGAAAAGGAGAAAAGAAACATGAGTGAAAGATTGTCGGAGAAACATTTGAGGCAGGCAAAGGTGGATGAACTTAAGAAAAAATTGAGTGAGCAAATTCAGAAAGACTTAAAAGATTCGCTTACGTTTTTAAGTGTATCTTTTCCAGAGCATAACAATCCACTTGAAGCGAAGTACGTCATTGACAGAATTCATATGTTGCATGAGTTGGAAGAGTATTTGAAGAGGGACGGTTCGTTTATGAAGTATTATGCATTTTACAAAGATATGGATGTAATCGTGTATATTATAGACGATGACACTATTGATTATTTTCTTCAAGATGACTACATGCTTTCATCTACTTTACACGCTATGTCTCGATCTGGTTGCGTGTTAGCATGTTTATTAAACGATGAGTTTTTTAAGAACGAAGTTTTTACTATCATCGATAAAGTTCTGTGGAGTAAAAAGAAAGAAGAATTAGAGTAAAAGAATTCGGTTACAAAAAGAGGGGCTAGCGAAAGCTACAACCCCTCTTCTTTTTTACTCTTATCACATTTGATGTTCTTTCGCCCATTTTGTCTCTAAAGCTTCCATTTCCTTTTTAAAACAGCTCGGACAAATGTCTTTATATTCACCAGCCCATGATTTTACCGGGTAGTGTATTGTAGCTTTTTCTTCGTGACAATCTTGACAGATATCTGTTTTAATCGCGTTTTCGTCTGCTGAATATTTGATTGCAATAGCAGTAGCATCACATTTATAGGTAATACAGTCACAGGTCATCTCGCCGAAATAATAATCTGTTTCCCTGAAGCCTGGCGGTCCCGTTCGTTCACTTATGATTTCAATCGTCCCCTCCTTGCAGATTGGGCAAATATATTGATTATTTGTGTCCACTCTAAAAACCTCCTTTCTTTTTATTGTAACAAATGGAAATCACAAGTATATATTATTCGACGATTTTTACTTTTTCTTATTCTTATGTTCATCTTTAGGCACAAACTTTATCTTAATCTTTGCATCGTATTTGTCCGAAAATATCCTAGACATAACTTCTTCAATGCGAGACTTCATTATTTCGCCCTCTGTTTTCTCCTCTTCTTTATCCATGCAAGCATCCCCTTTTAAGAAGTATATTTATCTCTACCACATTAAAAGGGATTTACTTCCATTTTGTCGAATATAGGTAATAAGGAGGAGGTGATAGTAATGGATACAGAATTAGAGGAACGGTTGAACTTTATAGAATTTAGGCAAGATCTATTATTCGAAAATACAGCTTTCAGTAGACTGATGTATGACTACAAAGTAAATAGAGGTCAGCATAAAGCTTTGATAGATTTATTTGTTGAATATAGAGATGCTGTAGATAATGGGGAAATCGTGAGTAGCTCAAATTATGAAGTGCAGGTTGGAGAAATCGTGCTCCAACATATTCATAATTACCACTTCGCTGAAGATGTAGCGAAAACTTTACACGAAGAAGGAAAGTTCCAAGAAGTTTTTGAAGCGTTATATGGAGACGAGCCCAAGTTTCAAAGTTATTTAGAAGCATATAAAAACCAATATAAATAGATATGAAAAAGAGGGTTATAAGGAGGAGGTGAGTATAGTGAACAGTATAGAAGAGCACAGATTGATGTATATTAATAACGGTTTAATAGAGTCGCATAAAAGGTTTCACGAGTATCTGAACGCAGAGGGTACACAAAATAGTACATCTATAACCGCCGCGTTAACTGAACTTCTAATGTGGATTTGCATATCAGATGAGTGGCACCGTTTAAACAATAACGAAGATGGTAGCTATAATAATCGCAAATCAGATAACGTTGGCGGGAGGTATGTAAAAGGACTTAGATACGCTTTTAATTCGATAAAACACGTGATGTCTTTTATGAAATTAATAGGTACGACTGGTCAGAAAAGTTGGATTATAAAAGGCTATTATCAGGAGGATTACACTTCCGAAGTTATATGGCTGAATGTAGAGAATTTAATTGAACTAGAAAATGATAAATATAAAAATCAGAGACAGAACTATATAAAATATGTAGAGGGTAAATCCGTTATTGAAACGGTTGATAATGCATATAGATTTTTACGAGCTGAATACTCTGAGGTTGATTCAAGGGCTCGCTTTAGAAGAGCCATGGATGAAGAGGAAACCGAATAACAAACTAACGGCAGAACTCATTGAAGAGCCTGCCGCTTTTTATGCCTTATTATTAGTGTATATTTACATGATTATTGACCTATTTACAAATACGGTGTAACTGGACTATCTCAGTCGAAAAACCTGCACCTGTGAAGATAACGGTGTAGTTAGATTCTTTTAATAAAGTAGCTAGTTTGGACAAAATATTTGCCTCCTATTTTAGATCCTATATAAATGGTTATTTCATCATTATATCATGAGCCAATCGGCTATTATAAATCATTGGTTTCGCGAAAATACAACGCGTTTTATGAGAGAATAGAAGAAACTATTCGAATAATCGAGAATCAGCTTCGAACGTGGAGTTTCTATTCGCATTTTTTCTGTTATAAAGGAGGACCCAAAAATGAGTTTGATTAAAGCGAGCAGGTTTATGAGTTTGATTCTTCGTCACAAACCGGAATCGATCGGAATAACCCTGGACGAGCATGGATGGGCGAATGTCGAGGAATTGATTAAGGGTATTTCTAAAAAATATCCTTTTGATATGAACATCTTAGAGGAAATTGTGCGAACCGATGATAAGCAGAGATACGCTTTTAATGAGGACAAGACGCTTATTCGAGCAAATCAAGGACATTCCATTTCGGTTGATGTAGAGCTGGAAATCGTGGACCCACCGGAGTTTTTATGGCACGGTACAGGAGAAAAGTATACAGAATCCATTGAACGTATGGGACTGATTCCAAAGAGTCGTTTGTATGTTCATCTATCATCTGATGAAGAAACGGCAATCAATGTAGGAAAACGCCATGGAAAACCGGTTGTGTATCGTGTACGAAGTGGTGAAATGATGAAACAAGGATATGTGTTTTATCGATCAAAAAATCATGTTTGGTTAACAAAAACAGTACCGGTTGAGTTTTTGGAGGGCAATGAAAAAGATAAAAGAGGGATGTAACATTTAGTAGATGTGTTAGCTAGAACTCTTAACAAAATCTCATCAAAATATTTCTTGCCCCTTCGTTCTGCGATGATTTATAACAACTATTTTAGAAATCTGGATCTAATTGTACTTTTCTAAAAAGGGGTTTCATTCAATATTGTCGAATGTAGGAAACAAGGGGAAGGCGGCTGATTGTAAATTACAAGAAATAATGAGGTGGGAATAAATGGATAAAAATGTACGTGAGCTTCTGGATAATGCTATTGCGATGCGGGAAGATGGTCGTGCAAAACAGGATTCGGCTATCTTAAATCATGCACTTAATCTTCTGTTAAATCTATCAGAAAATGATCCAGAAAATGCAGAAATAAATTATCAAATTGGGATTGCCTTTGATAATTCTGGGTTATGTAAAAAAGCAATTCCATACTATGTTAAAGCAATCGAAAAAGGTCTATCCGGTACTAATCTACAAAGATGTTTCCTTGGTTTAGGAAGCAGTTACCGGATTTTGGGATATTATAAAGAAGCTGTTGACATCCTTCATCGTGGTGTGACGGAATTTCCTGAACATCGAGCCCTGCAAGTCTTTTATTCTATGGCATTATATAACACAGGGGAATATAAAAGGGCTATGGAAATTGTCTTAATGAATCTAATGGAAACTACAAATGATGAAATCCTTCAGTACTATAAGCGTGGTATTTCATACTATGCCCAGCACCTTGATGAAATTTTAGATTTAGACAATCCTTAAATCGGAATTACCTCACCCTGTAGGTAGAATAGGCTAACTGTATATAACCTTTTTACTTAGAAGAAGCATTCTATATGATTGGACAGTGATCTCTGGTTGCCATGTATGTTTCGTGGACGATCGATGTGATTTACGGTTGGTACAATTGGAGTAAATTAAATAAAGAAGAAGTAAAATAATAGTTACTAAAAAATTCAAGAATTTAAAAAGGGCAAGTCATAGTGACGGTCCTTCTATTGTTATTGGTACAAGTTATAAAGAATAAAGGACTGTATCAAGATTATGGATTTAACTGATTGATGCTATTACTTTTCTTGATTTCGTCACGAATTTCCTTTAGATATTCATTTTTTTGTTTCATTAACTTTAAGATAGTAAGTGCTACATAAATAATAAAAACGATAATTCCTAAGTATACCAATATAGAAATAAATCCAAATAAAGATGCCACAAACATAAGTTAACCCCCTCCAGACAATATATTATAATGATTTTACCTTATTTTTCCTCGTAATCTATTGTTTTTTTAAAATATATTTTCGACTTGTGTCTAAAATGTACCATTTACTCATTTCCGCGGTATCAAAATATGATCGATATCTAGAATATTTATTACGCCTTCATGAGGCAATCAGCCATTCTCATTCTTTGAAGAGTAGGCTTACTTTCAAAGAATGGAAGTTACAATGGATATTATTTGAAATTTTTCATATTTTCTCTTGAAACTTTAGCGCTGAGAAGTGATAATAGTTTATATTATCTGAAAATTAAACATAGGGGATATGCAGAATGAAAGTAGTTAAATTTGGGGGAACTTCTCTTGCATCCGGTGAGCAGTTGAATAAAGTTTTTGAGATTGTCGTATCAGATCCACAACGTAAAATTGTGGTAGTTTCGGCACCAGGTAAACGATTTTCATCCGATACAAAAGTGACTGATTTGCTCATTGCATGTGGAGAAAGCTGGTTAAATGGGGCTTGTGATCAATACTTATTTGATATGGTTATTGATCGATACCGATTAATAGCAGAAGATTTATCTATTTCAGGCTCTGTCGTCGAAAGAATTAAAGCTGATTTATTGGAAATTCTTAATGGAGACCTAAGTGATAAGGGGCAGTTTATGGATGCCGTTAAAGCCAGTGGAGAAGACAATAATGCCAAATTGGTAGCTGCTTTTTTCCAAGCCAGAGGTGTTGAGGCTGAATATATGAATCCTCGTGAGGCAGGATTAATCGTCAGTGATGAGCCGGGGAATGCTCAGGTTTTAGCAGAATCGTATGCCAATCTGTATCATTTAAGAAATAAAAAAGGGATCGTCATATTTCCGGGATTCTTTGGTTATACAACGGATGGAAAGGTGATGACGTTCCCGCGGAGCGGCTCGGATATTACAGGTGCAATTCTGGCTAATGCAGTTAAAGCTGATTTATACGAAAATTATACAGATGTTGATGCCGTATTTTCTGTTAATCCAACGATTATTAATAAACCAAAGGAAATCAGTGTATTGACGTATCGAGAAATGCGTGAACTTTCCTATGCTGGCTTTAGTGTTTTACATGATGAAGCATTAATTCCCGCCTTTAAAGCAGGGATTCCAGTGAATATTAAAAATACGAATAATCCGTTATCTCCTGGGACCATGATTGTGAATAAAAAAGAGTTAACCAATGGTCCGGTTGTCGGTATTGCAAGTGACAATGATTTTTGCAGCATTTATGTTAGCAAGTATTTAATGAATAGAGAAATAGGCTTTGGACGTAAACTTCTTCAAATCCTTGAGGATTTAAAGTTGTCCTATGAGCATGTTCCTTCTGGAATTGATGATTTGACTGTTATTTTAAGACAGAATCAAATGGACTCTGAGCTTGAAGGGATTATTAGAAACCGGATTATAGAGGAATTAGAGGCTGACGAAGTGAAAATTGAACACAATTTATCCTTGATTATGATTGTAGGAGAGGGAATGCGTTCGAATGTTGGTACGGTTGCCAGGGCATCCAAGGCTTTGTCTGATGCCGGCATCAATATCGAAATGATCAATCAGGGGTCTTCTGAAGTCAGCATGATGTTTGGTGTGAAAGAACTTCAGGAAAACCGAGCAGTGGCTGCTCTTTACAATGAATTTTTTACCAGTGTGAGCGTGTAAGGAAAAGTGGTAAATCCATTATAGAAATGTTTCATGATGTCATTTACGAAAGAACAAAACATTTCTATATTAATAGGATACTAACCGGAGTGGTTGATGCAGGGACGGAGGAACCGATATGGTAAAGGCAATCATGTTTGACCTCGATGATACATTGTTATGGGATCAAAAAAGTGTTCAGGAAGCCTTCAGGGTAACCTGCAGGTTGGCTATAAACAAATATCAGATTGATCCAGTGCAGCTGGAAGAATCAGTAAGAAAGGAAGCCGCTAAACTGTACAGCTCCTATGAAACATTCGCATTTACACAAATGATTGGGATAAATCCATTTGAGGGGTTATGGGGCGATTTTCAGGACAACCATGAGCAATTTCAAATAATGGCTCAAATTATGCCGCTCTATCGCAAGGATGCGTGGACGAATGGATTGAAAGCATTGGGAATAGAGGATGCGGATTTAGGCAAGGAATTAGCAGAAAAGTTTCCTGAAGAAAGAAGAAAACATCCCTTTATTTATGAGGATACCTTTGAAGTGCTGGACCAATTAAAGGGTTGTGTTAAGCTTCTTTTACTGACAAATGGCTCACCGCAATTGCAAACAACAAAACTGGAAATAACACCTGAAATAGCTCCTTATTTCGATCATATTGTTATTTCAGGGGATTTTGGACAAGGGAAGCCGGCTCCCGAACTCTTTGAACATGCTATAGGGTTATTAGAGGTTGAAAAAGAAGATGTCCTAATGGTTGGAGATAATCTGATGACAGATATTCTCGGTGCCAATCGGGCAGGAATAAGATCTGTTTGGGTAAACCGCTATCTTAAAGTAACGGATCAAGTGAAGCCTACCTATGAGATTAAGAAACTGGCAGATTTACTACCATTGCTGCAGGAAATATAACTATGGCCTGAAAGAAATTTTACAAAGTGTCGCGGAGACCAATTCATCCTTTAGGGGTAAAACCCCCGGGTTGAATTGGTTTTTTATTTTTGGCTGTTTTCGTAGTGATGATTTTATCTTTACTTACTTCAGTAAGCCTATATTTATAAGTGCCTATTTTTGTGACTATCAGTATCCATATTGACCCAATAGCTCCTTGACATCGGATATGTAAATAGCTACCATGAGTACATTGGAATTTTACAATTATTGGTGGGTTAGTTTAAATATATCTTGAAAAGTCGGTGTATAGCTGTGGGGGAATTAAGAAATAAATGGACTGAGGAAACTAAGTTATTGATAGCTGCGACGGTGTTGCTGATCATTTATTTGTCTCCGATGTTTATACTTGGTGAAAATTCTCATATACGGGTGCATGATAACTTAGATTCCAATATCGCTTGGTATAAGGTTCTGAAGGATAATCAAATGCTGTTTGGGCCGATAAATGAGACTATTCCACAAATCATTAATGGTTTGCCGAGGAATGCAATTGGAACCGAATTCAGCGGAATTGAGTGGCTCCATTATTTAATACCATCCATGACGGCATATTCAATCAGTCAGGCGATTACCAGGATCTTTGCGTTTATAGGCATGTACCTCTTACTTAAAAAGCATTTTGTTAGAAAAGAGGAATATGGCTTTATTCGTGTATTCGTTGCACTGGCCTTTGCTTTGACTCCTTTTTGGCCATCCGGAATGCTTGCAACATTGGGTCATCCATTAGCCTTGTATGCTTTTTTAAATATTAGAGGCAGAGATAGTAAATGGACGGATTGGCTCATTTTAATCCTACTGCCTTTTTATTCGAGCTTTGTCCTGGGGTTCTTTTTCTTCCTGGTGGCTATGGGATTGCTTTGGCTTTATGATTGGATCAAGAAAAAAGACCCTAATTGGAAGTTCTTCGGAAGTATTGCTTTAATGACTTTTATTTACTTGTTGATTGAATATCGCTTGGTTTATTCTTTAGTATTTCCTGAAGAGCCCAACAGCCGGGATGAATATTTCAGCTCAGCATTAGGATTTGCGCGATCTGTACGGCTTATATTTAAAAATTACATAATTGGACATAATCATGTATTAACGCTTCATCAATATATTATTTTGCCTGTGTCATTTATAGCTTTATGGTTTATTTATCGGAATAAGCTTTGGAAAAGTGAGAAACGCTTTGTGCAGCTGTTTATTTTGAATTTTATTTTGTCTGCGTGGTATGCGTTTTGGTTTTATGAGGGATGGGCATCCTTGAAAGAACAAATTTCACTTTTAAATAATTTTAATTTTGCCCGTTTTCATTTCCTGAGACCGTTAGTTTTGTACTTATTGTTTGCCCTGTCCTGCCGCGTTCTTTGGAAAAATGGAGGGGGATGGAGGCAGTTTTCAAAAGGAGTCATTGTTGCTCAGCTGATTGTCTTATTTATGTACAATCCGGAAGTGTATTATGGAAGACTGAATGCACCGACTTTTAAGGAGTTTTATGCTGTTGACCAATTTACTGAGATTAAAGATTATATTGGAAAACCTCAGGAAACGTACAGAGTGGTGAGCATAGGATTACATCCTGCCATTTCTCAATATAATGGCTTTTATACCTTGGATACGTATAACAATTACTATCCATTAGCGTACAAGCATCAGTTCCGAGAAATTATTGAGGGTGAGCTGGATAAGAACGCTCAGCTTAAAAAATATTTTGATAAATGGGGCGGGCGTTGTTATATTTTCGTGGATGAGCTTGGAAAGAAATATGATTACGAAAAAAATTCATCCAAAACGATAAAAAATTTAGAGTTGAATACGAATGTACTGAAAGAAATGGGCGGTCAATATATAATCTCAGCTGTACCTATTGTGAATGCAGATGAGAATAACCTTGAATTGATGGATGTTTTTGATCATGAAGATTCAGCGTGGAAGATCTATCTATATCATGTCATGTAAAGGAGTTACTCATAATGAATCTGCCTGTATTAACAATCGTTGTGCCTTGTTACAATGAACAGGAGGTATTGTCTAAAACATCTGAAGAGCTTTCATCCATTCTTAAAGAGTTATTGGACTCCCGCGTAATCTCAGAAAGAAGTGCTATTTTATTTGTGGATGATGGCAGTGTTGATGATACCTGGGATTTAATACAAATGGAGAGTGTACAGAATAGGTTAGTCAAGGGCCTGAAATTAGCTGGCAATGTGGGTCATCAAAATGCATTGCTCGCTGGTCTGGCAACGGCCCAAAAGCATTCCGATTGTGTCATCTCCATCGATGCTGATTTACAGGATGACATTCAGGTCATAAAAGAGATGGTTGAAAAATACAACCAGGGATATGATATTGTCTATGGAGTCCGAGATCAGCGGAAGAAGGATACTATATTCAAGCGGACTACAGCGCTTAGCTTTTATCGTATGATGGGTAAATTGGGAATCAAACTAATTCCTAATCATGCAGATTTTAGATTAATGAGCAAGCGAGCATTGGGAGAACTCTTAAAATATAAGGAACGGAATTTATTCCTAAGAGGGATGATTCCGATGATTGGCTTTTCCTCCGCTGAAGTCTTTTATAATCGGAAGGAAAGAGAAGCGGGAGAGTCTAAATATCCGTTAAAGAAAATGATTTCATTTGCGCTTGATGGGATTACCTCCTTTAGTGTTGCGCCGATACGCTGTGTTACCTACATTGGCATTTTGACGCTGTTTATCAGTGTGGTCGCAGGCAGCTATGCTCTGATTCAAAAAACACTGGGGAATACACAATCTGGCTGGACTTCCATTATGATTTCTCTATGGATTATTGGCGGGCTGCAGTTGATTGGTATTGGAATAGTGGGTGAATACATTGGCAAGATTTTTAAAGAGGTTAAACAAAGGCCGATATATGCCATTGATGTGGACAACTATACTGAAGATCAAAAAGACCAGGCGAACCAGGAAAAT
Source organism: Pradoshia sp. Z6_59 (assembly GCF_058267515.1). NCBI lineage: Bacteria > Bacillati > Bacillota > Bacilli > Caryophanales > Bacillaceae > Pradoshia > Pradoshia sp. Z6_59. The sequence continues at coordinate 101,358 of NZ_JBZCPP010000006.1, read as the reverse complement.
CAATATAAATCTCGTTAACAGGAATATATATGTATCATTGGTTTGAAAACAGGAAGGAAACTACATGACGCTTGATGCTATTACACATTATATACAGCTGTATGGATACTGGGTGATTATCTTTGTTTTATTTTGCGGGATTGTAGGTATTCCTGCACCTGAGGAAACATTTGTTATTTTTATCGGTGCTGTTATTGCTGAACAAAACCTTAATTTTCTTTGGGCCATTTGCGCTGCTCTATTGGGTGCTAATGTGGGCATGTTTTTTACCTATATGATTGGAAGGAAGCTTGGGACATCCATTATCCAGAAGTATGGAAATCTAGTGAAAATCACACCGGAACGCTGGCAGAGTATGCATACGAGGTTTGATCGATTTGAAAATAAAATGGTTGTTATAGGGTATTTTTTGCCGGGAATTAGACAGCTAACTCCCTATATGTCAGGAACACGTGAATTACCCTATGCAAAATTTTCCTCACTCGCATTTTTAGCAAGCTTACTATGGACAACCCTTTATATGACGATTGGATTTTATTTCGGAAATATGATTGGTCTCAAGTATTTGAGCTTCATTGCGGTCATTTTTTTCTTGATTTTCATCGTAGTACTTGCATGGAAAAACTGGTTCTCTCCTGCGAGAAATAAAATTAGACTTTAAAAATATTTTACATATAGTTCATTATAATGTAGAGAAACAGAAGCCGCTGTCGGATAATCCTGACAGTGGCTTCTGTTTTAACATATCTTATATCTTTTTTGTTTTGAAAATCGTTACCGCAACAGCAAGGCATATTCCGACCATGCCGGCAGATAGTGCTATCGGAGTGACATACTCTCCCGGTGCTTCGAGCCCTGTTAGGAGACTCATGGCTTCAGTTAGCTTTATCGGTGTGAAAGATTCTAGCTTTGGGAAAAGTCCGATGAGATAAACCGCCAGTACAGTACCCCCAGTTCCGAGTAAAACAGTGGTATTACTGGAGGATAGTGTAGAAAACAGTACCATAAATGACAGCACCCAAAGCCCGAAAAGCCAGTAACACATTGCTGCAAAGTTGGTGTACAAAGCAATGCTATTATCCCAATAAAAAGCATTATAAGCATAAGTGATGCCAAAGCAGATCCAATAGCAAGCTGTCCAAAATGTAAATATCATCATGCTCTTTGCGATAATGAATTTCCAGCGAGAGAGACCCTTTGTCAGAACAGGGATGAGTGTTCCTTTTTGATATTCTGAAGTAAAGGATCCACTGCATAGCAGTATAAAAATAATCAGGGCTATTGGCATGTTTTTATAAAACTGAGTCCAGGAGGTTAAGGCATCTACTGTAACCTCTGTAACGACAAGACCCGATCCCTCCAGAGAGTCTGCCATCATCTCCATCATCCATGGAGTTATCTTTGCTATGGCTGGATTCATAATCCCGAAAAGTACAAATACTAGCAGTAGAATGAGCATTCGTCCTGTTCGACTCCATTCCATCCACTCTTTTTTGAAAAAAGCTAGAAAAGATTTCATTTACTGACGACCTCCATAAACAGAGATTCCAGCGATAGCTCCTGCTTTTCGAAACGGCGGAAAGGGATATGATTCTCCAAAATAAAACGTAGGACAGCTTCTGTCTGTACCTGGTCAGTTCGTTCCAGCAATAGATGTTTCTCATTACTTTTTTTCATACTTTGAAAAGCAGCAAGCAGTTTTTCCGTATCTTCAGGATACTCCAACTCAATTTCATACCCGATGCTTGCATGGTCTCTTTTTAACTGTTCCATTGATTCCTGGAATACAATTTTTCCATCGTGAAGGAATGCGACCTCATCACATATACGCTCAACATCGGATAGGATATGCGTGGAAAAGAGAATGGTTGTATGTTCCTTTGCTGCTGTAAGAATATCTAGAATTTCCCTTCTTCCGACAGGATCGAGAGAGGAGGTAGGTTCATCGCAAATCAGCAGTCTAGGTCGGTTGAAAAGCGCTTGTGCAATTCCTAGCCGTTGCTTCATGCCGCGTGAAAATCCTTTGATTCGCCGTTTCTCATTGGAGAGTCCCACAAGCTCCAGAAGCTCCTTGGTACGAGCCTTGATACTCGAAGATGACATCCCTGTGAGCTCACCGCAAAAATGCAAATATTCCATAGGAGTCATAAAAGAATAAAACTCAGGTACATCAGGTAAATATCCAATAAGCCGATTTGTAGGAGTATCGCCGTAGCGAACCTTTTCTCCGCCAACAGTAATCTCTCCGCTGTTTGCCTCCAGCAAGCCAAGAATGATTTTCATAGTCGTGGTTTTCCCAGCACCATTCTGACCCACAAAACCAAAAACAGTATGCTCCGGTACAGAAAAAGTGACATCCTCTAATACTTTTTTATCTCCAAACCGCTTTTTAACATGAGATAAAGTTAACATATTCATCATGCATCCTCTTTTCCCAGCAGGAAATACAGAATGGGTCCTATGAATTGCATGCCGATTATCACGATAACTAGCCACATGGTACGACTGCCGCGCTTATAGGTCTTATGAGTCAAAATATGATGTATGGTAAAACCCAGCAATGTAAATTCTGCAATAACCAAAGGGATAATAAAGGGTAAGAATTCTTTGATTTCATTCATAATATTTTACTCCTTCCGTAAGTTCTCTTTGTATTCTCTGAAATTCCAGATCGTCTTGAAGTGCTGTAAATAATGGATGCTTAAAAGACTCCAATACACTCTTTGCCACAAGGCGCATATTTCGGGGTGGTGATGCCCCTAGGTCAAGCTTGCTAATCCATTCATCCAGCCTGTCAAAATAAGTATCCCCGTGGAGAATCGCGTGCTTATGGGTAAAAAGCACTCGAGCTGTCTGAACATATTGCCTTAGCATTGCCAATGCCTTTTCTTTTTCTCCATTTGTGATATAGACAAGTGCTGCCTGATAGAAAAATTGTGCTGCGCTATTCGGATGCAGGGTGACTAAATCATACAGCTGAATCAATCCTTCTGTTTTTTTAATCGTTTTTTCACATACTGCAGGGTCATCCATATGAATGACTAGGTATTGGACCGCAGTTGCAATCAGCGATATCAAATGTAGATACATATTGATTTGTGTATAGCTTTTGGCTTTTTCTAAATCCCCGACGGCCAAATAAGCCTGCGCCAAAATTGAATCACTTTGGTGAGAAATACGAGTCGGATCTGCCATCATCTCCAATGCTTCAATGACTTCTGCAGCTTTACCGAGTTGGAGGTTGATTACAGCTTTCACAGTAATAGCATCATTACAAATATCTATTACTTTACAATTTTCCTCAATATGCTCACAAAGTGTTACAGCTTCGTGCAAAATTCTTTGTTGCTCATCCTGGTCTTTTGCGAGAGGAAAATGGTTCAGCCAAAGGATGCACATCTGGAGTAAAAAGGGATAACAGGAATAATAGCGGCGAACCAGTTCTCTTGATTTATTCATTACTTCATTAAAGGGCAGTCTTGTATAGTCAGAAGCAAGCTCCACATATAGCTTTTGGATTTGTTCACGACTCAACTGTGCTTCATAGCCCAGCAATTCATCTATACTTACATCTAAAAAGGATGCGAGCTGGGGTAATAGTAAGATGTCCGGCAAGCTCTGTTTATTTTCCCATTTAGATACGGATGCTTTCGTAACGCCGATGAAATCCGCTAATTCCTTTTGGGTGAGTTTCTTTTTACGGCGCAAGTTAGCAAGGTTATACGAAAAATTTAATGAGTACATACAACTACCTCCTATACCTATTGTAACCATAGATGCTATAAAGCTAAATGGAGCAATACGATATTTTTCGATACAAAATCAACTGTCGAGAAACTTTGTGTTAAACAGTCGACAATTAATAAGTCCTAGGGTTTTGTAATGATGATGCAATGAATGTCAGTTCAACAGGAACTCCAATCATAAATCCAATCTCCAAGTGGCTTACTTATTATAGGTATAGGTTTATTGTCTTTGGTAATTAATAATCGTTCATCCAAATCGTTGTTTATTTATGTAAATTAAATGGGTTATTGTTATTATGAATAAGGGAAGGTAAAAGTACTTTTTGGAACTCTTTGAAGAAATGAGTTTTTTATGGTTTCTTTTCGCTTTAATTATTTGATAATTAAGAAAATAAGGGAGGGTATGTGGAAAAAAATCTACACAAAAAGCTAGTTGTTTTTAGGTATAGAACTGAATAGGACTGATTTATTTTACATACATTTAGTTTAGTTGGCTTTTTATTTTGTAGGAATCGTAATTTTTAGTATTGAAGATTCCTATAAAGAAACGAACCTATAGTTCTCGGCTAATTTAAGGATGTTCAATAGAGCATCCTTTATTTCATAATTGGGGAGTGAGAAGATGTTAGAACAACTTAAACCAAAACGTATCAAAGAGGGAGATACAGTGGGCGTTATTGCTCCTGCCAGTCCTCCGAAGAAGGAGGCCCTTCAAAAAGCACTGTCTTTTCTGGAAGAGGATTTAGGTCTTACTGTAAAAATGGGCAGCCATATCTATAAGGAATATGGTTATCTTGCAGGCGAAGACGCTGATCGGGTGGAAGATCTTGAAGCGATGTTTAAGGACGAAGATGTAAAAGCCATTATCTGTGCTTGTGGAGGATATGGGACGGCGCGAACTGCGGATGCCATCGATTATGACGTAATCAGAAATAACCCAAAGATTTTCTGGGGATATTCCGATATTACATTTATACATACGGCGATTCGACAAAAGACTGGCTTAGTCACCTTTCACGGGCCTATGCTTGCATCTGATTTAGGTAATGAAGATATTCATCCTCGCTCTAAGGAATCATTTAAACAGCTGTTTCAATCTGAAGAATTGATCTATACAGAGGATATCTCTCCATTGCACCCCATTATCGAGGGAGAAGCGGAGGGAGAATTAGTAGGAGGCAATCTAAGCTTGATGACAACGACCTTGGGGACTCCCTTTGAAATAGATACGAAGGGAAAGATACTTCTAATAGAAGATATTTATGAAGAGCCAAGGAATATCGATATTTTCTTAAATCACTTATGGTTGGCTGGAAAGTTAAATGATATTGCCGGTCTAGTCATTGGTGATTTTGCCGATTGCGAGCCAAAAAGCAGACGAACACTCACCCTCGATGAGGTGTTGACTCACTATACAAAATTGATTAATAAGCCAGCTATGAGTGGATTTAAAATTGGCCATTGCAATCCACATGTCGGAGTACCACTTGGCGTGAAAGCCAAAATCAACACGATAGAGAAGACACTTACCATTGAAAGCGGCATTGCTGATGAAGATTAGTAATATTGAAACCTATCGTATACAAGTTCCTTTACTTAAACCATTTAAAACAGCATTACGGAATGTAAACAATGCTGACTCTGTTTATGTGAAAATTCAATGTGATAATGGCCTGGTTGGATGGGGAGAAGCAACCGCAACTGCTGTTATTACTGGTGATACATTACAATCAATAGAAACAGCGATTCACGATTTCTTTAAACCCTATTTAATAGGAAAAGATATTTTGAGTTTCGAAGAGATCTTTCATGATCTTTCCGCTATTATGACAAGGAATTCAAGCGGAAGAGCGGCAATTGATATGGCCATTTATGATTGTTTGGCCCAGAATAGTAAGCTGCCTCTCTATCAGTATTTAGGTGGCAGAAGCTCTCAGCTTGAAACGGACTTTACGGTAAGTGTGGATATCCCTCACGTAATGGGGGAGGAGGCATTGGAATATGTGAAGAGCGGTTTTACGACCTTAAAGGTTAAAGTAGGTCTCGGTAATATAAATGAAGATATTGCCAGAGTGAAAGAAATTAGAAAGTGTGTGGGGAATGAGATTACGATACGTCTGGATGCTAACCAGGGATGGACAGCGAAGGAAGCGATTCGGGCAATCAGCCGTATGGAAGATATGGGTTTACAAATTGAATTGGTGGAACAACCGGTGAAGGCAGATGATTTGGAAGGGCTCAGACAAGTAACGAATCAGGTGAATACATGTATTATGGCAGATGAAAGTGTATTTACCCCAAGGCAAGCCTTAGAGGTCATTCGTACACGGAGTGCAGACATGATTAATATTAAATTGATGAAAACTGGGGGGATTTTTTACGCCCAATACATTAATCAATTAGCTGAGGCGGCAGGGATGGAATGTATGATGGGCAGTATGATTGAAACGCATTTAGGTTTAACCGCTGCTGCTCACCTTGCTGTAAGTAAACGTAATATTACCCGCTATGATTTTGATGCCCCTCTCATGTTATCCCGCTCCTTGGTTGAAGGGGGCATACAATATAATGGAAGTAAATTTATGTTACCTGAAACGGATGGATTAGGTATCAGGAATATTCAGCTCAAGTGAGAGGGGATCACAAAGTGGGAGATACTCCTAAAATCATGACTGTTAATGTAGCTGTAGCAACCGTTTGGACTACTAATCAGTCCTATAGAGAGCTTGATCGGCCAGCCATTAGCCATCCGGTCCGATTGGAGGAATGGCTTCTATTTATGAATGAGGCTGAGCGGCTTGATTTATGCGAATCCAATAGAATCCAGACCCAATTATTATTTGGGGAACAGGTCCTGCTGCTCGAATGCAAACATGGCTGGGCCCATATCATCGCTATCGAGCAGTCTTCAAAGAAAGATACCAGAGGATATCCAGGCTGGGTTCCTCTATGCCAGCTGGAGAATTATGAACCTGAATCCAATGACACTTTTGCCTTGATTACAAGTCGGAAGGCTTTGCTTACACTGGAGAAAACACAAGAAACCCTCGTATTAAGCTATCAAACAAGGTTATCGTATCTTGGTGAAAAAGATGGACAGATACTTGTAGACACACCTTTAGGTATTGGATTTTTACACAGAGACGATATTGCTTTACTTAACAATCAAGAGAGGGAGGTTCAAGGGAGTAATGCAGACATCGTCATGTCTGGAGAGCAATTTGTCGGCTTGCCCTATTTGTGGGGTGGACTGAGCAGCTATGGATATGATTGCTCAGGATTTACCTATACCATTTATAAGGCAAATGGCTATTCTATTCCGCGCGATGCAAGTGAACAGGCGCAGGAGGGCAAACAGATTGCTTTAAATGAAGTGCAAAGGGGGGACTTGCTTTTCTTTGCCTATGATCATGGAAAAGGAGCCATTCATCATGTCGGGATTTATTATGGACAAGGTAAACTTCTTCATTCACCACATACAGGTAAATCAATTGAAATTATCCCGATTGATGGCACTATATATGAAAAAGAGGTATGTATGGCAAGGAGATACTCCAATTACAATGATTAGAGTTTGCTAAATCGTTTTGGCACCAACCTAAGTCTGATTATAGAAAATTATTCTTTCAAGCGAAGTCATGGTTCATATAAAAAATATGACTAGATTGTTTACTGACTTAAATCAATTGTAATTTAATGGGGTGAGATATTAATTAGAATGAAGTGCTTTTAATAAATTTTCAGTTACATTATAAGGCTAGCCCCCTTTATTTTAGACATGAAAAGCATATTTCACTCCAATGTCCTTCATCATCACTTTTTTGTGAGGTAGAAATGATTTTCATTCGCAGCATGAATTAAGGAAAGTGTCTTCACTAGTTAATATGGTAAGCTTGTATTTTACAAAAATGTATATAATTGCAATAATAGATATAGAGGTTAAAGATTGATCCTATTTAAATTTGAAATATATTGGTGGATGGAGGGGTGTAAATGAATGAAGATTTCAATGAATTAAAGAGACTGATTATTAACTATTTTTCCAATATGTCAGAAGATGATTTGAAGAAAAAGGTCTTTCCACATCATCCAGAGTTATTTAACTTAATAGCTGAGCATCGTGGGTATGGTAAACCTTGGCAGTATCGAAATGCTGTAGAAAAACTGACTATTAATAATGAGATGATCTTTTTTGAAAGTAATCTAGGAAAACAGTATACCGGAAATCCGCGTTATATTTATGAAAGAATGCTTGAGAGGTACCCTGATTTAACTTATATTTGGTGTTATGAAGGGGATTCTAAGATACCTGGTAATCCCTTAATAGTATCACGGGCAAGTGAAGAGTATTACAAACTGTTGGCTCAGTCTAAATTCATCGTCAATAATACAACATTTCCTCTTTGGTATCATAGACCTGAAACGTTTTATTTACAAACATGGCATGGAACTCCTTTTAAAAGACTTCATTGGGATTTAACATCAAGACCTATAGAAAAGAGGTCAACCCCGGAATTTTATACAAAATCAACGACATGGAATGCACTCTTAACACCAAATACATATTCAACTGACATTTTTAAATCAGCATTTAAATACAAGGGTCCTATTTTGGAGTATGGTTATCCGGCAAATGATATATTCTATCAAAATAAAAAGTATGAGAATAAAAGAAAAGAAATCAGAACCAACTTGGGAATTCTAAGTGACTCTACCCCTGTATTTTTATACGCTCCTACATGGAGGGATGGAAAACATATTGGTAACGCGATGTTTGAGTTTGATTTATTATTGGATCCAAAGACATTCATAAAATACGCTCCTAAGGATGCAGTTTTACTCATACGTTCTCATCATATGAGTAGCTCCGGAAAAACTTTATCGAATCTTTCTAATAGAGTGATTGATGTTAGCCGTTTTGATGATGCGACGGAATTAATGTGCGCGGCAGATGTTTTAATCACTGACTATTCCTCAATTGTATTTGATTGGTATTGCAGTAGAAAACCTGTTATCTATTACGTACCTGATTATGACCACTATGTAGGAACGTTAAGGGGTTCTTATTTTGATTTAAAGGATTTTCATGCTGGACCAATTTGTAAAAATGAAGAGGAATTGTATGAAGTGTTGAAGGATATTGCTAGGAAAAAAGTTAAAAATTATCCTGAATTTTACGATAAGTTTTGTGATTTAAATGATGGTAAAGCATCGGATCGGGTGATTGATTTCTTACTTTCACATTAATTTATAATAATAAACTGCTGTTTATCTATAATTACATCATTTTAAAAAATATGAAAAAGATGCAATTTAGCTGTAGAAAAAGAATGGAGAGACCTATATAAAATAGGCTCTTTTTTATTATAAAGGAGGGGTTAGGATTGAAAATATGTGAGAGTGCTCTGTCGGGTATTGGAAAGAAGTTTGAGATAATAACAAAGGAGGATTTGCATGAAACGATTCATGTTTTAGAAGCGATTGATTCTTCTATACCGACTCCCCTTCTGTAGAGAGCTTGCTTATTAACTAACGAAAAACTCCAATAACATTTAGCGGCTTACTAAGGTATTTTAATAACCTGTAGCCAAAGAAACAAAACTCAGATTGAAAGAAAGGTTAGAAGTAACAATGTGGAACCATATTATCGGTATCAATGAATAGTCCTGATCAGAGTCTTTCCGTGCTGATCAGGACCTTTTTGCGTTGGTTGGTTATCTGAATACTTTTATGGACAATCACTATAATGGCCCTCTATCCTCATCGATTATTTTAATAGAGGAATACCCTTGCTGCTCAATTTTGTAATAAATAAAGTTCTATAATATACTAGTTTCAAGATAAATTTAAAGTGATCTTAATAGAATTGAAATCCTGTGAGGTAAGAATCTCAAGAATTCAAGGGATAAATTGGAACGTTTCAAGCGATCAATTGGGGGAATATGCATGAGAGACTATTTTATAAAGGGAACAAATATGAAACTTCCAACACTTTTTATGCTGCATGGTACAGGTGGAACAGAGCATGATTTAGTACCGATTGCTCAATTGATTTCACCTGAGTCATCTGTTTTAAGTGTCCGAGGCAATGTTTCGGAAAATGGAATGCCAAGGTTCTTTAAAAGATTGGCTGAAGGTATTTTTGATGTTGAAGATTTAAAGTTTCGTACAAAGGAACTAAACGATTATTTAAACGAAGCCTCAGTCGTGTATGGGTTTGACCGAAACAATGTGTTGGCAGTCGGCTATTCAAATGGAGCTAATATAGCTGCCAGTATGCTTTTTCATTACCAGGATGTATTAAAGGGAGCTATTTTGCATCATCCTATGGTTCCGTTAAGAGGAATGAAGCTACCGGAAATGGAAGGTCTGCCAATCTTTATAGGTGCCGGCAAAAACGATCCCATTTGTCCACCGGAAGAAACAGAAGAACTGAGTGAAATGCTGAAGGCTGCCGGAGCCCAAGTAGAGGTTTATTGGGAAAATAACGGACACCAGTTGACTCAATCAGAGGTTGAGGCTGCAGGCTTATGGTTTTCTCAGCAATTTAAATAAATTGGAGATGATTAGATGATATCGCTAAATCCAACCGAAATGAGTGAACGAGAGAATTATACCTTTTTAACAGGGGCAATCGTTCCCAGGCCGATTGCTCTTATCTCAACCATTTCTAACGAAGGAATTATAAATATTGCGCCTTTTAGTTATTTTACAATCGTTAGTTCAAATCCCCCGCTGATTGCTGTATCCATCCAGCGAAGGAACGGTGAAAGAAAAGATACAGCAAGAAATGCAATTGATTCGGGTGAATTTGTCCTCCATATTACAGATGAAGAAAACGTAGAGGGAGCAAATTGGACAGCAGCCGAATTACCTCCGGACCAAAGTGAACTAGAAGGATCGCCCTTTCAAACAGTAGATAGTGTTCATGTACGAGTTCCAGGGCTTAGCCCTGCGAAAATTCGGATGGAATGTACCGTACATAAAGTAATTCCGCTTGGAGGCCATACAGCAGAAGATGCAGGTTGTGATCTATTAATCGGTAATATTGTTTTTTATCATATAGATGAAGCCATCTACAAGGATGGCACAATCCGTACAGAATTGCTCAAGCCTGTTTCCCGGCTTGCTGGCCAAAATTTTATGAAGATTGGAGAACAATTTGTTCTGGAAAGACCAAAATAATAGATTAGAAAACTTCCCGTCTCTTGTAGGGAAGTTTTTTTTATGGAGTCTTTTGGAAATAAAAAAGGTCTAAAAGACTACTTATGATAAGTTTTTCTTTAATTTAGTCATAAGATTTTCTTATTGTAAATTAAAAAAAGGTACAAAATATCTAATTATTTTACAAATTTGTTAAATTACTAGAAGGAGTTTTACTAAATATTCAGAATATATAATCAGTATACGAGTGGTTGCGCTTTCATAACCGCCTTAATATAGATAAATCAGACAAGTGGGGGTAATGCATGAGCTCTTTAGGTAATGGAAATCGGATGTCAGAACTCGGTCGCAGGAGAGGTTTTTGGATCTCGTTAATTGCTGTCTTACTGGTACCGTTAGTTTATGGGTTGATTATGTTAACGCCAAGTTGGGGACCATATGATAATCTATCAAACTTACCGGTCGCAGTTGTGAATAATGATTCAGGTACTGTAACAGATGGCAAGGAAGTCAATGTTGGTAGAGATTTGGTAGCGAAACTGAAAGACGGGAATGACCTGGGATGGAGATTTGTCAGTAAGGAACAAGCAAATCGCGGACTTAATGATAATGAATATTATATGGTAATTGAGATTCCTGTAGACTTTTCCCAAAAGGTAGCAACCGTAATGGATGAAAATCCGGAAAAACCGGAACTAAAGTATACGCAGAATGAAGGGCTGCATTTTATAGCTGCAACAGCAACGAAAACAGCTATAGGAACAATTAAAGAGCAGCTTGCTGATACAATCACCGCTACCTATACCAGCACAGTTTTTGCCCAGCTTGGTGATGTAGCAGAAGGATTTAAATCTGGCGCGGATGGTTCAACAAAGCTTCACGAAGGCTCTGTTAAACTGAAGGACGGTACTGGAACCCTACTGGATTCATTAACAACAAAAACAGGAGATATTCAAAAACTTGCAGACGGTTCAAAAGAACTTGAACAAGGCCTCGGTCAATTGAATGGAACCATGGCTGGAAAATCTGCTGATATTGCAAGATTGGCAAATGGAGCAGCTCAGGTTAGTAATGGTTCAGGCCTTATTTATTCATCCGTAAGTGGTAAGACCGGTGATATTAATACACTTGCAAGTGGGTCGAAGCAGGTTGAGGATGGGTTGGGCCAGTTGAATGGCACAATGGCAGGAAGTTCAGCTAGTATTGCAATGCTTGCTGATGGCGCAGCTGAACTCAGAGATGGATCAGGTTTAATTTATTCAACAGTGGGCGGTAAAGCCGCTGAAATTCAACAACTAGCAGACGGATCAAAGTCAATTGAAGATGGTTTAGGGACCTTATCAGGAACATTTAGTGCGAAGGAGAAGGATATTGAAGCACTTGCAGATGGGACAGAGAGCTTGAAGAAGGGTTCCTCTGTCATGTACTCAACTGTAAGTGGGAAAACAGAAGATATTGAATTGCTGGCTAAGGGGTCAGACGATCTTAAAAATGGTTTAAATCAACTTCACGGAACAATGAGTGGAAAATCTTCTGATATTGAGAAACTTGCAAAAGGTGCAAATGAACTAAAAGATGGATCAGCAGCTTTATATTCTCAGTTAGATGGTAATAGTGGTAAAATTCAGGAACTTGCAGATGGTGGTAAAGCATTAAATGCAGGTGCAGGAGATTTGAAAACAGGAACTTCTGATATGTTAGTGGGATTGAAGTCAGCGCAAGATGGTGTAAATCAACTCAATGGAAGTATGCCAACCTTGGTAGATGGAAGTGCAGCATTAAGAGACGGCATAAATGAAATAGCTGCCAATACACCGGCTCTTGCAAAGGGTTCAAGTGATGTAGCAGGTGGAATAAAACAGTTAGGAGATAAGATAGCGCTAATCTATCCAGGTATAAAAGATGATCCGGATTTTCAAAAGTTATTAAAGGGTGCCCAGGATGTCGCGGCTGGGGTAGAAGCAGTTGATCAGGGTATTAGGAAAGAAAATGGTCTGAAAAATGGGGCTGAATCCTTATCTGCAGGCATTTCAGGTAAATTGCAGCCAGGGGTACAAAAATTGGCAGGTGCTTTTGATCAACAAATTATACCGGGTCAAGAGAAAATTGTTACAGGAGCATCTGAGTTAGCAGCAGGTGCAGCGCAAATAGAAACAGGAACCAGTACAGTGAATACAAATTGGGGAGCCATTACAACTGGAGTTGGGACGATTAAAGGCGGTCTAACCGAGGTAGCAGCAGGAAATGAATCAGTTGCAACCGGTTGGATGACAGCGGTTAATGGATCAAAAGATTTATACAATGGTTCGCAACAAGTGGCAGATGGAACGGCAACCGTTAACCAATCTTGGTCGACCTTATCGAATGGTCTTTTTGATTTGGATAATGGCCTTACCACAGTATCTGCCGGTAATAAATCCGTAAATGAAGGCTGGAAAACAGCAGTCACTGGTTCTAAACAGCTTTATGAAGGGTCTAAACAAGTAGCAGCAGGCACAGGGTCAGTTAACACTGCATGGGGTACGTTAACAACTTCGTTAGATACGCTAAATAAAGGTGCTGTGCAAGTGGCGGACGGTAATGCTACGGTTAACGATGGCTGGAAAACCGCAGTAGCAGGTTCTAAACAGCTTTATGATGGTTCCAAGCAAGTGGCCGATGGAACAGCAACAGTGAATAGCGCATGGGGTACATTATCAACATCTTTGAATACGTTGAAAAATGGTGCTGCTGAAGTGGCTGGTGGTAATGCCACAGTGAATGCAGGCTGGAAAACAGCTGTTGATGGATCTAAGCAGCTATTTGATGGATCTAAGCAAGTAGCCGATGGTAACGCAACGGTTAATACTGGCTGGGGTACGATGAAGGAAGGGGTAACTGAAATTGATAAAGGTGTCGGTCAAATCAAAGATGGCACACTTGAATTATCCAACGGCTTAGGTGACGGAGCTGAAAAAACGGCCGGTATAAATGCTACTGATGAAACGATTAGCATGTTCTCCTCGCCGGTTGAGCTGATCGATTCGAAAATTAATAGTTATCCGTATTATCGTTACGCAAACGCACCATATGTACTATCGTTAGCATTATTTGTGGGTGTTTTATTAATGATGTTAGTTGTTGGGGTAAGAAAACCAATGGATGCAGCTATCTCAAACTTCGCATGGTATTCCAAAAGATTTGGTTTGCTCGCTTTATTGGTAGCTGGTCAGGCGATTCTTCTTTCTGGCTTTACCATATTCTTTGTTAACTCAGGATTTGCGAATAGTCTATTGCTCATCTTGTTTGCTGTATTGGCGAGTATTTCATTTATGTCAATTGTGTTCTTCCTGACTATGCTTGCCGGCAACATTGGTTTGTTTATAGGTGTGGCACTTTTGATTATGCAGCTTTCTACTACCGGATCTGCATTGCCAATCGATATGCTGCCTGAATATTTACGTGATCTAAGCACTGTCCTACCGATGACTTATTCGATTGCAGGATTCCGTGCATTAGTATCCTTGGATGACTTCGGTATGATGTTTGCAAATGCAATGATACTAGTTGTCTTCCTGGTTCTGTTTGCTGGACTATCTGTTGGATTATCCTTTTTCAAGAAGAATGAATCAGCAGGGGATGCAGAAATAGTACGTTAATCATAATCATATAAATCCCTTTTAGTAGAAGAATACATAGATTAATTGTATTCTATATTGAAAGGGATTTTTACCTATGAATAAGGGGTCCGAATGGGAGAGATTAGATTGGATCAGAAAATATTACCGGCAGCTTCAACTATGAAGGACTTTGAAAAGTTTTTACAATCAGGATTTAAAACAGGTGTTATTTTAGAGACCCATCTTGGGCAAATCAAACATATTACTCAAATGGCCAAGATGGCAGATAAACAGCTGTTTTTTCATGTGGATTTAATCAATGGATTAAAAAATGATGAATATGGTACTCAATATCTTTGTCAGGAGTTTAAACCATTTGGTGTCATATCTACAAAATCAGCGGTTATCCAAGAAGCAAAAAAACATCAGGCATTAGCTGTCCAGCGAATCTTTATGATTGATAGCCATGCGCTCGAACGCAGCTATAAGATGGTTAAAAAATCACAGCCCGATTATATTGAAGTACTTCCGGGTGCACTTCCAAATATGATTAAAGAAGTTGCAGGGGAAATTCAGCTACCCATTTTTGCGGGTGGTTTAATCCGAACGGTTGAAGAAGCGAAAGAAGCACTTGAAGCTGGAGCTGTCTCAATAACCTCGTCTAAACGAGATCTTTGGCAGTATTTTGCAGGGGAATGAGTCGAATTCCCTATTTTTTTCGTTTTTAATTGACAGCGTTTACAAATAGTTTTACACTGTGTTTAAGTTAATAAGTATGTGAAAAGACATGGAGACACAGGTGGCAGTATTCCTTAATAAGTAGGAATACTTTAGTGCTTGTTTCTCCATTTTTTATGAAATTATATGATAGGGAGATGGAAGGAATGACACCATTTTGGGGAGAATTAGTAGGTACGATGATCTTGATTGTTTTTGGAGCAGGAGTATGTGCTGGAGCTAACTTAACCAAATCTTATGCAAAGGATGCTGGTTGGATTGTTATTACCATTGCCTGGGGGCTTGGTGTTACATTAGGCGTTTTTGCAGTTGGCGGCATTAGCGGTGCTCATTTAAATCCTGCTGTTACATTTGGTCTTGCGTTTAGCGGAGATTTTGCTTGGGCAGATGTACCTGGATATATTTTGGCACAAATGATTGGAGCAATGATTGGGGCAACTCTTATTTATTTACAATACTTACCTCATTGGAAAGCGACTGAAGATCCAGGGACAAAATTAGGGGTTTTCGCAACTGGTCCCGCTATTCCTCATACATTTTCAAATTTACTTAGTGAAATTATAGGGACATTTATCTTATTACTTGGTTTGCAATTTATTGGAGCAAATGATTTTACGGAAGGCTTAAATCCATTCGCAGTCGGTCTTTTAATTGTAGGAATCGGTATGGCTCTTGGGGGGACAACCGGTTATGCCATCAATCCGGCGCGTGACCTGGGTCCGCGTATTGCCCATGCGCTTCTTCCGATAGCAGGGAAAGGCCCATCTAATTGGGGATATGCTTGGATTCCAGTTGTAGGACCCATCCTTGGCGGATCCTTGGGGGCTTTATTCCATAAAGCGGTCTTCAATAATACGCTGACTGGAGCTTTCTGGGCAGTATTAGCTGGCACTGTGGTTATCCTGGTAATCGCTTATTTTATAACTAATAAAGATTCAGAACAAGCACTTCGACAGGCTAATGATCCAGCAAAAGCAAGGTTATAAGTTACTAACTTTAAAGAAATCGATTATAATATAAAAATTAGTAGATGGGAGATGAAAAAATGGAGAAATATATTTTATCAATTGATCAGGGGACAACTAGCTCCAGAGCTATTTTATTCAATAAAAAAGGGGAAATTGTACATAGTGCTCAAAAGGAATTTACGCAGTACTTTCCTAAGCCGGGGTGGGTGGAGCATAATGCCAATGAAATTTGGGGTTCAGTGCTTGCTGTTATTGCAGGCTGTCTTTCAGAATCAGGTATAGAGGCAACAGATATAGAAGGAATCGGAATTACAAATCAGCGTGAAACAGCGGTGGTGTGGAATAAAGAAACAGGTCAACCTATTTATAATGCGATAGTTTGGCAATCCCGCCAAACAAGAGATATTTGTGAGGAATTGAAAAATGCTGGCCATAATGATCTTTTTCATTCCAAAACTGGTTTATTAATAGATGCCTATTTTTCTGGCACAAAAGTTAAGTGGATCCTCGACAATGTAGAAGGGGCACGTGATTTAGCCAATGAAGGGAAATTATTATTCGGTACAATTGATACATGGCTAATCTGGAAGCTATCCGGCGGTAAAGCTCATGTTACTGATTATTCCAATGCTTCAAGAACAATGATGTACAATATTTATGACCTTGAGTGGGATGATGAATTGCTGGAGATTTTGGATGTTCCGAAATCCATGCTTCCAGAAGTGCGTCCGTCCTCTGAGGTATATGCACAAACGATTGATTATCACTTCTTTGGTAAGAGTATACCAATTGCAGGTATTGCTGGTGACCAACAGGCAGCATTGTTTGGTCAGGCATGCTTTGAAAAAGGAATGGCTAAAAACACATATGGAACAGGCTGCTTTATGCTCATGAATACAGGTGAAAAACCGGTTAAATCGGAAAAAGGATTATTGACAACTTTAGCCTGGGGATTAAATGGTAAAGTTGAATATGCATTGGAAGGTAGTATCTTTGTAGCAGGTTCTGCTGTTCAATGGCTCCGAGATGGATTAAGGATGCTTAAGGATGCTGCTGATAGCGAGACATATTGCCGGGCAGTGGACTCTACCGATGGAGTATATGTCGTTCCAGCCTTCGTAGGTCTAGGGACTCCATATTGGGATAGTGATGCAAGAGGAGCGGTTTTTGGTCTGACAAGAGGGACTACAAAGGATCACTTTATCAGAGCAACAGTTGAATCTTTAGCCTACCAAACAAAAGCTGTTATTGATGCAATGGAAGAGGAATCCGGAATTGAATTGAAAACATTGCGTGCCGATGGCGGTGCCGTTAAGAATTCATTCTTAATGGAATTCCAGAGTGATATTTTAAACGTGCCGGTTGAAATACCAAAAATTAATGAAACGACTGCCCTTGGAGCTGCTTATTTAGCTGGACTGGCTGTTGGATTCTGGGAAAGCCAGGATGAAATTGCTGCCCAATGGATCATTGATAAATCATATGAACCAACTATGGAAGAAGAGAAACGTAATGAATTAGTTGATGGTTGGGAAAGAGCTGTGGCAAGTACCAGAACCTTTAAATCATAATTCAATTTTGTATGAGTTTTTCTCAAAAAATGATATAATGAAAATAAGTTAATATAAGGTTAGAGATTTTAAGAGACCGCGAGTACATTCCTTTAATTAAGGGTAATGTATTTTGTGGTCTCTTTTTATTATCTCAATAGCACTTATCTACAGAGGAGGAACAAGAGGATGGGTTTAAATAGTTTAAATAGACATGAATATAAAAATAAATTACAAAACACACATTTCGATGTGCTTGTCATTGGTGGAGGAATTACCGGAGCAGGGATTGCTTTAGATGCCGCTACTAGAGGGATGAAGGTAGGGCTAGTTGAAATGCAGGATTTTGCAGCCGGTACATCAAGCCGTTCAACCAAGCTGGTTCACGGTGGATTGCGCTATCTAAAGCAATTGCAAGTAGGAGTAGTTGCAGAGGTTGGGAAAGAAAGGGCTATTGTTTACGAAAATGGTCCCCATGTTACAACACCTGAATGGATGCTATTACCCTTCCATGAAGGCGGTACATTTGGTAAATTTACTACTTCCATTGGCTTACAGATGTATGATTTTCTTGCTGGAGTGAAAAAGGAAGAGCGCCGCACCATGCTTACAGTAGAAGAAACGATTGAAAAGGCTCCATTGGTTAAAAAAGATGGCTTAAAGGGTGGCGGTTACTATGTTGAATACAGAACCGATGATGCCCGCCTGACGATGGAAGTCATGAAAGAAGCATTTGAACAAGGAGCAAGCTTACTGAATTATGCCAAGGTCGAGGATTTAATCTATGAAAATGGAAAAATAGTAGGCGTAAATGTGAAAGATCTATTGGATGAGGGTTCTTTCCAAATTAAAGCAAGGAAGATCATAAATGCAACAGGTCCTTGGGTAGACTTTATCCGTGAAAAAGACAATTCTAAAAAAGGTAAAGTGCTTCAGCTTACTAAAGGTGCACATATCGTGATTGATCAATCCCGTTTTCCTTTGAAACAAGCGGTTTATTTTGATACACCTGATGGAAGAATGGTATTCGCGATTCCGCGTGAAGGTAAGGCATATGTTGGAACAACTGATACATTTTATGGTCAAGATCCAATCAATCCCAAAATGACAGATCAAGACAGAGATTATATATTGGATGCTATTAACTATATGTTCCCTTCCGTAAAACTTACTAAAGAGGATGTGGAATCCAGCTGGGCTGGAGTGCGTCCATTAATCAGCCAGGAGGGGAAAGGTGCTTCTGAGATATCCAGGAAGGATGAAACATGGGTATCTGATTCTGGATTAATTACCATTGCAGGCGGAAAATTGACTGGCTATCGTAAAATGGCTGAAACCGTGCTGGATTTAGTAGCCAAACAATTCAGAGATGAAGGATATAAACATTTTGGTAGCTGCTATACCGAAAAAATGCCGATATCCGGAGGACGTGTTGGAGGATCAGCTAAATTTAATTCATATATAAGTAAAACTAAAGAAAAAGCAATCGGTACCGGGTTATCAGATGCAGAAGCTAGAGAGATTATTTCAACATATGGATCCAATGCTCCACTTCTGTTTGAAATAGCCCGAAAAAACAAAGAAAAAGCGGACGAAATAGGGCTGCCATTGCCAGTATTGGCTAAATTGGGCTATGCAATTGAATATGAACTTGCTTATACGCCGCTTGACTTCTTTAATCGCAGAACAGGTATGGTCCTATTC
This sequence comes from Pradoshia sp. Z6_59, assembly GCF_058267515.1. Lineage (NCBI taxonomy): Bacteria > Bacillati > Bacillota > Bacilli > Caryophanales > Bacillaceae > Pradoshia > Pradoshia sp. Z6_59. The sequence goes on along the minus strand of NZ_JBZCPP010000006.1, from coordinate 81,889 downwards.
GATATTGCGCATGTTCATGAATACAAAGATCAAGTGATTTCATATATGAAACAAGTACTGCATTGGACTGAAGAGCAAACAGAGATTTATACAAAAGAGCTTGAAACTGCATTGCATGATGCTGCGAACCCACAATCCGAGTTGGTTACTAATTAATATCAGTATGGATAAATGACCCCACTTCCTTGAAATATAGGTTGTGGGGTTTTTAGGATTCAATATCTTTAAAAAGGGGAATAGAAATAAATCAGAAACTTAGTTTATTTAACATGGGATGGGGGCAGTCAAGATGAATGAAATTCAAGAAAATAAGAAAAATGAATGGATGATTTATACCGGTTCTTATGCTGAAGAACCAAGTGCAGGTATTCATTTATTCAAATTGAACGTGAAAGAAAAGAAACTTGAATTAGTCGAGAAATATACAGGTATTGAAAATCCTTCCTTTCTTGTTATAAATAAAGCTCAAACTCATTTATACGCGGTAAGTGAAGTAGAATATGGGATGGTTGTCTCTTATGCAATCAATCGCCAATCTGAACAGATTAGAGAGTTGAATCGTAAATCTACGAATGGGATGGCACCCTGCTATGTCAGTCTTAGTGAAAATGAATCTTGTTTATACATTAGTAATTATGGTGGCACGGTAACCAGGATAGAACTTCAGGAAGATGGATCACTTGGAGAGCATACGACAACAAATGAACATGTTGGATCAGGGGTTTGGGCAGACAGACAGGATGCAGCGCATGCTCACTCAATCGTACCTGTACCGAATTCCTCCGTTGTGGTTGCAGCAGATTTAGGTACTGATAAAATCTATGTATACGATGATAAGGACTTTTCTAATTTAGCTGAAATGTCTACTATTCCTGGGTCGGGCCCAAGGCATTTTGCCTTTCACCCTACATTGCCAATCATGTATGTCATCCAGGAATTAAGCAATACAATCGCTGTATTCGAATTAAATGAACAACGTATACCAGAGTCTCTTTTAGGAGTGGTTACTACATTGCCGGATGATTATAAAGAGGAAAATACTGCAGCCGATTTACACATTTCAGAGGATGGCCAATTCTTATATGCCTCAAATAGAGGGCATGACAGTATTGCAACGTACAAAGTGGCAGAATCAGGTATACCAGAAATTATCGCATTTACACATACGGAAGGACAGGGGCCGAGAAATTTCGAGCTAATAGACGAAGAAAAAGTACTTATTGCAGCAAATGAGAAAAGTGATTCATTAGTTTTATTTGAAATTAATCAAGAAGGTATTCCAAGCTTTACAGGGAATACGATTTCACTTTCGAAACCCGTTTGTGTTCAAGCGATAGTAAGGAATCATGAATGATACAAAAAAAGCTGGTTTGGATTCTTCCAAACCAGCTGTTATTTAATTGGATTGTTCTTTTAAAGACTGTGTATAAGCCGTAAAGATACCTAAAACAATAATAGCCATTCCGCCGTTTAATAGGGAGTATTGCAAGTCCCAATGGCCTGTATATAAATTTTTAATAGACAACACGCTAATTAACACAAGCATCAATGTAATTAAAATATTGTATGCTTTCATTCGTGAAACAACACCCCTTGATTTGAAATTGATCTTTTCCATAGATATTATTTTACTATGGTTTAGGTATGAAAATAAAGGATAATTTTGTCTTTTTTTGTAATATTTTTCTAGAAGTGCTATGGATCACTCCTTAATCTAGTGTTTCCATCAGATTTACTATCGTTTCTTTTTGCAAGGGTCCGATCATTCGCTTTTGAATGATGCCGTTAGAGTCAATGAAATAACTGGTTGGGATCGTTAAAATTTTATATAATTTAGCAATAGTACCTGTTTGGTCCAGTAATACAGGATACTTAATTTTATACATATTTTGGTAGGTTTGAACGGTTTGCTTGTTCTTTTCTGAATAGGTCATATTCACGCTTAATACATTAATCTCCTCCATTTTATGTTCACTATAAAATTCGTTGAGATCTGGTATTTCTAATTTGCAGGGTGGACACCAGCTTGCCCAAAAGTTTAATAAAACTTTTTGACCGCGAAAATCAGACAATTTTATGATTTTTCCGTCCTGATTCGTTAATTCGAAATCCGGTGCGAATTGACCTTCCTTAACTCCTGTTTGAGTCAAAACTGGTATAGATTCCTCTGTAATAGGCTCTTTTTTTGTCTGTGTGTAAATAAAAAGAAATATGAGCAAAAAGAATGGAACAAGAATGGCAATTGTTTTATTCTTCAATATGTAAGAAGCCTCCTGTTGTCGTTTTTAGTTAGTAGAAAGTATGTGCAAGCCGTGAAAAAAATAATCAATGGCTGTCAAATTGTGTTAAGTTGTTTATAAAAATATGAATAAAGGTAAGAATCTAGTATTGAGCTTTTAGGGAAGTGAGGGAAGATAGATGTTTTATATAGGAGTTGATATAGGAACCACCAGTACAAAGGCTGTATTATTTTCGGGAGACGCATCTGTAATCAGCACCTATCATGTAGAGTACCCGTTATATAGCCCGACTCCGCTTACAGCAGAGCAAAATCCGGATGAGATCTTTCATGCTGTACTTAATGCAATAAGAGGAGTAATGGTCCAAAGTCAAATAAATCCTGACGAATTGTCTTTAGTATCCTTTAGCTCGGCAATGCACAGCGTAATTGCAGTTGAGGAAAATGGGAACCCATTAACTCAATGCATTACATGGGCTGACAGCCGTTCAAAGAAGTGGTCCGACTATATTAAAAATGAGAGGAATGGGCAAGAAATTTATCGGAGAACTGGAACGCCAATTCATCCGATGTCTCCTCTTACAAAAATCACTTGGTTGGTAAATGATCATCCCGAATTAGCGGGTAGGACTTATAAATTCATTTCCATTAAAGAATATGTCTTTTATAAATTATTTGGGCAATATGTGATTGATTATTCGGTTGCTTCAGCAACAGGAATGTTTCATCTTGAAAATTTAGAATGGGATTCTGAGGCACTGGCAATTGCGGGTATTACAGAGACCCATTTATCTAAACCAGTTCCAACTACATACTATTTATCAGGCATGGACTCCGCTTATGCAGAGGAAATGGGGCTGCCCAGGGATACTCCATTTGTAGTAGGAGCCAGTGATGGCGTTCTCTCCAATTTGGGTGTCAATGCGATTGATCCAGGGATTGTGGCTGTTACAATTGGAACAAGTGGAGCCATTCGTACAGTAACAGATAGGCCGATTACGGATGAAAAGGGCAGAATTTTTTGCTATGCATTGACGGATAAGCATTGGGTGATTGGCGGACCGGTTAATAATGGGGGTATGACTTTCAGATGGCTAAGAGATGAGCTGGCTTCAGCAGAAGTAGAAACAGCTAAACGCCTCGGAATTGACTCGTATGAGGTACTCACCAAAATAGCTTCAAAAGTAGCACCGGGAGCAGATGGACTGCTGTTTCATCCATATTTGGCAGGAGAGAGAGCGCCCATTTGGAACCCTGATGCCAGAGGATCGTTCTTTGGACTTGGACTTCATCATAAAAAGGAGCATATGGTCAGAGCGGTGCTCGAAGGAGTCATTTTTAATCTCTATACAGTCTTATTAGCTTTGCAGGAATTGATAGGAGTACCGACCAAAATCAGAGCAACGGGGGGATTTGCGCGTTCAGAATTATGGCGGCAAATGCTTGCGGATATTTTTAATCAGGAAGTGGATGTACCTGAAAGCTTTGAAAGCTCTTGTTTAGGGGCTGTTGTACTCGGCAGATATGCACTTGGTGAAATTGACGATCTTTCCGTTGTATCAAATTATGTGGGAACTACGCATGTCCATACGCCGATTAAAGCGAATGTAGAAAGATATGAGGAATTATTGCCCATTTACATCAATATATACAGAAAATTGGAGTCCGAATATAGCAGTATAGCTGCTTTCCAAAATAAATGGATTAATCATAAATAATTCGTTTTAAATAACATTGTCGTATAGTATTGACAGCATTCTCATTTTCACTGTATCCTTTATACAGGAATAATAATTTTATACAAATCCTCATCGGACTAAAAGATGAGGTAGAGGTCGCGGATTTTATTAGTAAACTAAACGAGAGCCGGAAAGCTTGCTGACTTTAGTTGAAAGGAAAATCTGCCGAAGCGCTCTTTTTTTTCCGAAGAGAGCAGCTGGGACTGTATCCGAACAGGTGCAGGACTGTCATGGAATATATACTTCGTGATAGGTATTTATTCCATGGAGAACTATCCATTTATTGTCTGGTGTGGCTAATCATAAAATGTTGCACACCTTAACAATAAGGTGTGTTTTTTATTTGGTTTATTTACACAGATATGGATAATTCAAAAATAGAGAGTAACATGACAGCTTTGGAAGGGGAATTATCGTGAACAACAAGAAGGAATTGGGTTTTTGGATTTTAACGGCATTTGTAGTCGGCAACATGGTTGGGTCTGGAATTTTTATGCTGCCGCGTACGTTGGCCGAAGTAGCTAGTCCTGCCGGAGTAGTCATGGCATGGGGCTTAACAGGATTAGGAGTATTGACTATTGCACTGGTTTTTGGAAATCTGGCTATTCGGAAGCCACATTTAACAGGTGGCCCTCAGATTTATGCTAAGGAATTGTTCAAGGAAAATTCCTTAGCCTCTAGATTATCTGGTTTTATGTCCACATGGGGATATTGGATTGGTAATTTTGCTGGTAATATTGCCATTATCACAACGTTTGCAGGGTATTTATCTACCTTCTTCCCAAGTTTAACGAGTACGGCTGAACTGTTCAGTATAGGGAATTTTAGTCTAAAAGTAGGAAATGCCTTAACATTCCTTGTCTGTACAATCATGCTCTGGGGCGTTCATTTCTTTATTATGCGAGGCATTGAGAATGCCGGTAAATTAAACTTTGTTGCGACTGCGGCAAAAGTACTTGGATTTGGATTATTCATTGTAATTGGGCTATTTGCCTTTGAACAATCTAATATTATACCGTTTGCGGAAACTCGTATGATCGATGGGGAGAGTCAGGGATTACTCAGTCAGGTAAATTTTGCTGCTGTCTCTACCTTATGGGCTTTTTTAGGGGTTGAATCCGCGGTTGTATTCGCATCAAGGGCGAAGAAAAAAGCAGATGTAAAAAGAGCGACCGTTTTAGGGCTATTAATTGCCTTGGCTATCTATATGGGAATCAGTACTCTTGTTATGGGATTATTAACACAGGATGCACTTATTCATTCAGAAAAACCATTAATTGATGCAATTGAAACAGTACTGGGACCCATTGGTGGGAAAGCATTGGCAGTCATTGGGTTGATCAGTTTATTTGGTTCAACAATTGGCTGGATCTTATTAAGTGCTGAAATACCGTATCAGGCAGCAAAACAAGGTTTATTTATACCTAAGTTTTTGCAGGTCAATAAGCGTGGGATTCCTAATTTTTCCATGATTGTTTCGAATGGTTTAGGTCAATTATTTATCTTCTCAACTATTTCAAATTCGATTGCTCATGCATTTGACTTCATTATTTATATTGCGACACTATCTTATTTAGTTCCATATTTAATTTCCTCCTCATTCCAATTGAAATTAGTTTGGACTGGAGAGACGTATAAATCTAATGAAATGCGTTCACGAATTATTGATGGTACCATAGCCGTATTGGCGACGGCATATTCCATATGGGTAATCATCAAAGGAACGGCTGATTTAAAAACATTTATTTTCGGTGTTATCCTTCTGGCAAGTGGTATCCTGTTCTATCGTTTACTGCCTAAAAACATGGAGGAAGTTAAACAACACGAGAACTATTATTTGAAAAAATCTTTTTAGCTGTAATGATAAGCAAATCCATTCTTAAAAGAGTGGGTTTGCTTTTTTGTATTATTTAAAAGTATAACGGTGTAATGGAAACTTTTTTCGGGGAGTAATGATAGAGTTTAATCATGTAAGTTTGATAAATTGACATACCCAATAGGGTATATTACGATTGGATTAATCGATGAATTAATGGAGGTCTATAAAATGAAGATTTTAATTGTTGGCGGTGTGGCAGGCGGAGCATCTGCTGCGGCAAGGCTGCGTCGTCTAAGCGAAAAAGATGAAATCATGATGTTTGAAAAAGGTGAATATATTTCATTTGCGAATTGTGGTCTTCCATATTATATAGGAGAAGTTATCCAAAATCGTAATAAACTGCTTGTTCAAACGGTTGAAGGAATGGGTCAACGCTATAATTTAGATATACGCAACTGGACAGAAATTATCAAAATCAATCGTGAGCAGAAGACTGTCATAGCCAGAAAAGCAATGACAGGCGAGGAATATGAGGAATCCTACGATGTGCTAATACTATCTCCGGGTTCAAAACCGGTTCGTCCAGCCATTCCGGGAATCGATGAGGCTAAATCTGTTTATACACTTCGGAATGTTCCTGATACGGACCGGATCAAAGAAAAGGTGGATCAGGATAAACCTGAGAAGGCTGTCATCATTGGCGGTGGGTTTATAGGAATTGAAATGGCCGAAAATTTACGGGAGCGCGGCATAGATGTAACAGTTATTGAGATGGGAAATCAGGTAATGGCACCAATTGATTTAGAGATGGCTCAAATGGTTCACACACATTTACGGGACAATGGAGTTCATTTAATCCTTGAAGATGGTGTATCATCTTTTGAAAAGAATGGTCGTATCATTCGGTTGAAAAGCGGTAAAGAAGTAGAAACAGATATGATTCTTTTAGCGATTGGTGTTCAACCCGAAAGTACCATCGCGAAAGATGCCGGCCTCGAGCTTGGGGTTCGGGATGCGATAAAAGTAAATGAGCATCTGCAAACATCAGATCCATCTATCTATGCAGTCGGAGATGTCATTGAAGTAAAGGATTATATTAATGGAACGGATACTTATGTACCGCTCGCTTGGCCTGCCAATCGTCAAGGGCGTTTAGTGGCGGATCATATCCACGGGAAAGAAAGTGTTTATACCGGAACATTGGGTACTTCCATAGCGAAGGTGTTTGAGTTGACCGTTGCTTCTACAGGAAGCAACGAAAAGATGCTAAAATCTTTAGGTCTACCATATGAGGTTGTACATGTGGCACCAAGCAGCCATGCTGGCTATTATCCAGGTGCTTCCCAATTGCATTTAAAACTGATCTTCGATAAGGAAACGGGGAAAATATACGGAGCGCAGGCAGTTGGAAAGGATGGAGTAGACAAACGTATAGATGTAATCGCGACAGCTATAAAAGGTGGCTTAACGGCATTAGATCTTCCGGATATTGAGATTGCCTATGCTCCTCCATATTCCTCAGCTAAAGATCCTGTAAATATGGCTGGTTACGCGGCGACTAATATTATTGAGGGAATGGTCAGCACAGTGCAATGGCATGAAATTGATGAGATAGTGGAAAACGGAGGTTATTTAATAGATGTCCGCTCACCGGCTGAGGTTGCTAAAGGAGCAATTGCCGGCTCGGTCAATATTCCCGTAGATGAATTGAGAGAGCGGTTATCAGAGATTCCAACTGATAAAGATTTGTATCTTACATGTCAGGTAGGTATGAGAGGTTACTTAGCTACCAGAATACTTGAAGGAAACGGCATTAAAGTTAAAAACCTTGATGGCGGGTACAATTTATATTCAAAAGCATTTCCTGAAGAGAAATAATAGTAAATGAGAGTTGGAGCTCCCTTCATTCGATAATGTAGATTATCGCTATGGAGGGAGTTTTTTTGTTTAAAGAGATTTATTTGCTGAGACGGTTTATGTGATGGATCGGATTTAGAGAAGACTAAATATTGGGGTTAATCCTACATATATAGGTATGCGTCTAAATGTAGTTTGGCTGGATTCAAAGACGAATCGGCTGGAATCAGGCTTAGATTGGCTGGATTCTCAGAGAAATCGGCTGGATCAAAGCATAGATTGGCTGGAATCAAAGTCAATTCGGCCGGAAGCTAGCTGAAAACTCAATCAGAATTACTTCGTTAAATGGCAAACTGACTGGATATCCCTTTAATCTGCAGGATAATCTCATATGCCAGTAAAAACTAAAAAATGCCCAGCTGGATATGACCCAGATGGGCATTTCCTCTTTTTCATTAACTCGCTAATTCGACTTCTTCTGGTTCTTTGATGTTTTTCGTAGCAAGAATGTTAATTAAGAGCAGTGAAAATCCAGTGATGAGCGGTATATAAAAAGCTGGTATGTAGTCAAGCAAGATGCCGAAAAGGATCATCCCAAGCGGTGAGATCGCAGATGCAATCGTTTCAACTAATCCGAAAATACGTCCTAGATAGTGGGGCGGGGTTGTACGTTGTATTAGTACATGAATGGGAATATTTACGATCATGATGATAGAACCAATCATTCCAAGGATGATGATATAGTATCCGACATTAGCAATCTCTGAAGTCATTTTGAGAATAGGAGGCAAGCCAATCATAATGACAAGTATTGCTAAACCAATTAAGCCCAATCTGATTTTCTTTAATTTATCTTTCATTTCAGGGCGTTGTGAAATGATTAATGATGTGATGAGTGCTCCAACAGAAACCATCGAAGCAGCAATTCCGTATGATTGGGAAGAAAAATCCAGTGATGTGTTCAGGATGTAGGGGATTGCAACATTTATACCCGCAAAGAAGAAGTTAATCCAAAGCGATACTTTGAGCAGGGAGAATAAAAAATCATTTTCTTTTAAATAGGAGAAGCCTTCAGCCAAGCTCTTCATGAATTGCGTCTTTTCCTGTTGTTCCGCTTTCTCAGTGTACAGGTTGAAAATAATAAATAATTCAATTATACCGGCAAGTATGAAGGTGATTCCAGTTAGCAAAATGATTTCCTCAATTGCTAAGAATCCGTATAGAATACCAGCTATGATTGGACCGAGTATACCGGCAAGCGATGATGCGGATTGGTTTAATGAGCCTGCCTTTTGTATCGATTTATTCCCAGCCATTGAGGGAATGGTTGAAGATGCAGTCACAGAAAAGAAGGTGGAAAAAATCCCTAGTAGAACTTCTGATGTATATAACAATGCAAGTGAGAGCCCTAAGAAGTGAGAATAACCAATCATAAAAAACATGAGTATTCCGCTAAGAATTTCGGTCAAAATAATGATCGTTTTACGATTAAAGCGATCAGCAAGGGTTCCGGCAATTGGCCCAAATATAATTCGGGGAACAGAGGCAAACACAAGAGCAAGTGCAAAACTTGTACCTGAACCTGTAATTTTTAAAATGTATAATCCGATGGCGAATGAATAGATGCTTGCACCAAATAACGAAATAAATTTTCCAATAAAAAATAATAAAATATTCCTTGCGCTTAATCTCTCTTGTTCTGCTTCGGTATAACGTACACTCATGGGCTTTTCTCCTTTAGTTTAAAAGTTTAATATCATTAAACTTATTATATAAATACTAATTTTTGGAAGTCAACAAAAAGTTTAAAATAATTAAACTTTAATTTGTGAATCGGAAGTATTTACCGTATACTTTCCATAAGGAGGGGATAACCATGCTGGGCAATAAAATTAAAACGTTACGTAAAGCTTTAGGGATGACCCAATCCGAGTTGGCTGGAGATCGATTGACAAAGGGAATGCTGAGCCAAATTGAAAACAGTAAAGCAACGCCATCGGTGAGCACACTAGAATATCTTGCTCAACAGCTTGGTTGTGAACCTAGTGATCTTCTGAATGAGAAAGAGGATTATTTACCTTTATTAAATGAAATCAAGAATGATAAGAAACAAGAAAACTATTTAGCTATTTGCGATAAATTATCTAAGCGGGTTTCTGAGAATTTACCACGTAGTGTAATTGAAGCGAAATTATACAGTTTATATGCAGAAGCAGGCTTTCAATTGGATAAACCAGATATGAAAAAATATATTGAATTAGCAGCTTCTTATTTTCAGATGAATTCTTTGTTCTTAGACGGTGCTGAAACATTATGGTTTTATCATCAATATTGTTTGTGGCATGGAAAGTGGGATGAATCTTTAATCATTTTGAGTGAAATCAGAAAATTCTACTCTGGTAATGGACTTGAAGAAAATACCGTATTTCAATTGAAGCTTTTATTGGATGAAGGAATCGTCTTATCAGCGTTAGAAGAATATGAAGAATCCCATTTAAAATTGCAGGAAGCCATCACATTGTCCAAAGAGACGAATGTCTATTATCGTATGGATGATATATACAGGATTGCTTCCAATTATCCGCTTGTGATGAGAGATGATAAGGAGTTTCTTAGATTAATCAGTAAGTCTCGGGAATATGCAATTTTTTCGGAAAATAAGATTGCATTAATGATGTTTCCACTTTTATATGCGGTTTATCATAATGAAATAACAAAAGACTACAAAAAAGCTATTTACTACCTAGAAGAATTTGCGATTAATCCGGAAAAGATAGACGAACTTTATTATCTGGAATATGGGAAAGCACTATATGGTCTGGGAGAAATTGATCGAGCTTTGGAAAATCTACGTAAATGCCATCTATCCGGTGCTTTGGTGCATCCCATCGATGTAGGAATGGTGCAATCTGCAGGAATCTATATTGCTCTTTGTTTAAATCAACAGGGCCACAAGGATGAAGCCCTGGAGCAAATTAATAAAACTTATGATTTATTAAAGAGTATGCCGAAATCTATTTATTATAAAAGAGCTGTTGAGGTTAGAGAAACATTGCTAAATGAAAAGGGAACTGTACATTGAACATATATATGGCTGTTCATTCAGTTCCTTTATTTTTATCCATCTGTTTTCAAAGGTTTAGATCTCATTTATAAACGCTTCATGTAACCATACAATGTTGTTTGGACACGATGATTATGATGATTTTGACAGATGGTAGTGTATTTTTATTTAATGGTTCCAATCCATTCATTTCTGGTATTGAGATGTCCATTAAGATTTTCGGTTAGTTTACTTACTCGCTCAATTCCAGTTTGCATCGTCTCAATTCTACGGGTCCTTCTACTATCCCCTTAGTTTATTCTCATGAAGGAGAATAAACTTCTACAATAATAGGTTGTTAGTAATTTCACTCATTAACCCTCAAGGCTGATACATATAAGGATCTTCATAAAATAGCTCCATATAGATATAGGAATGATAGGCTTGATAGCTTTATACTGGAAAACAGAATTATTTTTCTAGTAAAATAATTATATAAAAGAATATGATTATACCATTAACTGCTTAATGTGGAGCGCACGATTGATTGAAAAAGGTGGGTTATTGATGAAGAGGTTACGCATCTTTTTAGTGTTTGTAGCATTATGGATTATATATGAACCGAGTAGTTTCGCAGAAACAACTCTGCAGCAGCAAATTGACCAAACGCCCGTTGGAGGAACTTTGATTGTTAAAAGCGGTACCTATGAAGATCCGGTTTCTATAAATAAGCCAATGACCATTAAAGGAACAGAGGATACAGTGCTGAGTTATACAGGAGAGGGGTCCTTTATAAACATTTCTGGTAAGGATGTACAGATATCAAATATTGAAATAGAGGCAACTCGCTTACCAATTGATGAATCTGCGATTGTGCTGGCTGGAAATCATCATAAACTTAACGATCTCACAATCAGATCAGCTGGGACTGGTATTAAACTGGATAAAGCGAATCATGTAAGTGTACTAGAAAGTTCATTTACAGGAACGTCTGAAGGCCATGCTATTAATCTATGGGAGTCAAATTACAACACATTCAGTAAAAATTCAATACGTAATGTTCAGGATGGATTTTATGTAGAATACAGCCATCATAATACATTTAAAAACAATAAAATTCAGGATGCCCATTATGGGGTGCATTTAATGTATTCCAATTCCTGTTTGATCGAAGGGAATGAATCACTCAATAACTTTACGGGTGCCATGATCATGGGTGCGGAAGATGCAATCGTACGTAAGAATACATTCGCTGAAAATAATGAAAATGTGAATTCTCAGGGTTTGTTACTATACGATTCAAGGAATGTTACGGTTGAAACAAATGAGATTCACAATAATCGGATTGGCATATTTATTGAAAAGGCCAATATGAATACCGTTAAGAATAACAGGCTGCAATCAAATTTTGTAGGTATTCAGTTTAAAGAATCAGAGGAAAATCGGATTAACCGAAATGATTTCCTGGGTAATGTGAATGATGCCCAGGCCATCGAAAGTGAAGGGAATCAATTGGATGGGAACTACTGGGACGCATCAGCGAAAATAGATTCAGACGGAGATGGTATAAGTAATTTAATCTACCGAGCCGATCCTTATTTTCTGGCTTTGACAGAGGAAGTTCCCGAGTATCAGCTCTTTTTCCAGGCACCGGGAATAACAATTCTGCAAAAAATGCTGAAAAGTACGGATGAAGAGCTATTAACAGACTCAGCTCCCTTAATGGAATCTATCCAATCAAACAATCAAAAAAATCATGCTGATCTGTCAGTATGGATAGTCAGCGGATTATTGTTTATAGGCAGTTTATTTCTATTCATAAAAGGGAGGAAACAACAATGAAACACTCATTATGGAAAACTGCGTTAGTCGGAATTGGAGCAGTTATGCTTATGTCTGCCTGCGGTAATGAATCGGCTGAGCCAGTGGAAATTGATCCAAAGACTGACACATGCGCAAACTGTAATATGTCGGTTGCGGATAATCAGCATGCAACAGAAATTATCCTAACAGATGGTAAAACATTTGTTTTTGACGACATTGGCTGCATGTTTAACTGGACAGATGAAAACGAGGAAAAGGAAATTGAAAAGACCTTTGTACGTGATTATCATTCTAAAGAATGGATAGATGTTGAAAATTCCTATTTCGTTTATGGAGAAGAAATCAAGACACCAATGTCATACCACGTGATTTCTTTTGAAGACCAATCAAGTGCTGAAGAATTTGTTGAAGAATCAGGAGGAAGTTTATTATCCTACGACGATTTACAAAAACATGATTGGAAACAGCATAAAGAGATGAATCATAATGAAACGGACAGTCATGGCCATAGTTAACAGGTAAAGAAAAACAAGGCAGCCGGCATGGTTGCCTTTTATTTAGATGTCGTCACGGGAGGGAAGAAGGATGTGGAACATATGGAGCTCTGAATGGAGAATGACTTCGCGAGGCCGTTCGTATTATTCAATCGCCATTCTATGGATTGTTGTCATTTCTCTTTTATTGGCATTGGAGCGGACAAATGGAGCAATCTCAGGATATACAAATATTACAGGAACAGTTGTTAATATTATGTTATATATATTGCCATTATTTATGTTGATTTTTGGCTCCTTTTCAATAGCTAATGAAATGGAAAATGGTCAATGGAGATTATTATGTACGTATCCATTAGATGTCGTCTCCTACTTTTTTGGTAAACTGGGAGGCCAATTTACTGCCCAGGCAGTGTGTTTTTCACTTGCATATTGGCTGAGTATGATAATTGGATTGTTGACTGGGATTGATATTTCATTAACTTGGATGCTTGTTCTTTTTCTATTTAGCATGCTGTTAATCTTATTTTTCCTGACACTTGGCCTTTTTATAGGGTCATTTGTAAGCACAAAATGGCAGGCACTTACTTTATCAGTGGCAGTCTGGTTTCTTCTTATCATGATATGGCCGACTGCGTTAATCGCTGTTTTAGGTGCTTTACCTTATTCAATGATAGGAGTGCTTATGAAAATTGCGATGATCGTAAATCCAGCAGAATTCTTACGCTTTTTCTTGGTAATCAGATTGGATGGCGGTTCTATCTTCGGTCAAGCCTATGATGGATTGGTTCCGCTATTTAATGAAGGAATTGTATGGGGAGTACTATTCTTATACGCCTTTGTATTTATTGCCGCGTTAGGCTTTATTGCAATTTGGTTTTTAAAAAGGAGAAGAGCACAATGACAAGGTTAGAAGTGACTGATATCTCAAAACACTATAAAACCGATACAGCGTTGCAGCCATTTTCGTTGGCAGTGCAGGAAGGCCAATGTGTTGCTTTATGCGGAGGAAACGGTGCTGGGAAAAGTACTATCCTGAATATTTTAGCCAGTATCTCTTCCCCTTCAGCCGGAACGGTTTTGTTGGATGAGGTCAATATGACTGCACAAAATAAAGAATATGTATCATTGATCGGTTATATGCCTGATGAATTTTATGCTCAGGGTGATATGAATGTAGAGGAGTTTATGTCTTTTTATGCTGCTATCCGAGAGGTTTCCAATGATCGAGTGAGAGATGTGATTGATCGTTTGGGATTAACCGGCAAGCGGAAAGAGCTCGTAAAAAATCTTTCTAAAGGCATGAGACAAAGGCTGTTATTCGGCCAATCGATTTTAGCTGAACCCAGACTTTTAATTATGGACGAGCCGACCAATGGACTCGATCCTTACTGGATTAATGAATTTATAGATATCATCAAAAAGCTTAAAGAAGCAGGCACAATAACGATTTTCTCTACTCATATGATGGATGTTGCCGCAGAACTTGCCGACAGGGTGTTATTCATTGAAAAAGGGCAGCTGGCTCAAACACTTAAAAATGATTTTTCTAATATAGATGGATTTACAAAAGAGTTACTAACCTTGTACAGACAACGAATTTAAAAAGGCTCGACTGCAGCCTTGTTTTCTAAGACGTACGCTTGATTTGAAATTAAAATATATAAGAATAATAAAAGGCATGAGTTCGGAAGATTCCCGAAACTCATGCCTATTTTATGGTCAATTATATTTGCTTAGGTTCAGTCACTTCAGCATCTGGAACATCAAGCATATTTAATAAGAAGATAAAAATAGGAATACCTAGAATCAACCCCCAAATTCCAAGGAAGTGTTCACCAAACACCAAGACCAGAAATGTGAAAAACGTAGGTAAATGTGTTTTGGCAGACATGAATTTAGGATTTAACACATAGCTTTCCAAAGCATGAATGGCTGCTATAAGGATAACTATATATAAAACATGCATTCCTCCGCCAATATTATAGGCAATTGTACAAAGAGGAATTAAGGAAATAATAACGCCCGCAACAGGAATAAGTCCCAATAGGAAAATCATAAATGCGAGTCCCAATAGCTGTGGAAATCCTAAGAAATATAGAATAATAGTCGATAATATAGCATTAACAAAGGCAATTAAAAATTGAACTTCAATAACCTTACCAAATGAATTTACAAATATATTTCCTAAATACTCTAATTCAGTGAATAAAACGCCCAGCTTGCTTTTCTTGAATGAACGGGTAAATCGTTTTATTTTTTCTTTTTCCAAAAGAAAGAATAAACTTAGCAGCAGAGCTAAAAACAACTGCAGACTTAATTTGCCGATATTCGCAGCATAACTGTACAGTGCCACTGCATTTTCCTCAATTTCAGAAGGTGATACAAATTTTTGCATTGCACTGATCACAACATCGATTGCTGTGTTATCAGGCGGGTGTTTGTAAAAATCAATAATTACTTTTACAAGGTCGGTTATTTGCATAGTAATAATAGGTATATATTTATAGACGATCATAACCAAAGAGGAAATTATGATTGTATAGAGCAGGATAATTATTATTTGTGGCTTAACTCGTATTGGACTGATTTTGGATATGGAAGATGAAATGATTCTCTCTAAACCGCCCATTAAGAAAATAAAAATAAAAGTGAATAGAACTAAATTCATCATATCTCTAAGGGCATAGAAGATCCCTATTATAAATAAGATGGTGAGAAAACGGACGAACCCTCTGCTTTTTATAAATTGGTTGAGTGAAAACATAAACCTATTGTTTCTCCTTTCGGCAGCACCGCATGCTTGATATATTAATTATATCTGTTAGGAGTAATGTTTATAAGAGGGTTTGGAAATAATTTTTAAAAAATTGGTGGAATATAGGAATTGTTCTATGAATATACGTATAAACCGTTCAGTCATACGTTTCAATAGTGTGCTTAATGGATAAATAAGTAGATAAATAGAAATGTACATGGGAGATGAAACGTATGGCATTATCTGAAAAATCAAAGGGGAAAGTTGCAATCGTTACTGGTGGAGGTTCAGGTATTGGCGCAGCCACAGCTAAGAAGTTTGCGGACAATGGCATTCGTGTCTGTATCATGGACATAAATCTTGATAATGCAGAGAAAGTAAAGGAAGAAATCACAAATGCTGGAGGAGAAGCCTGTGTTTATCAGGTTGATATCCGTGATGAAGTTCAAATTCGTGAAGGAATTTCACAGGTCATGGATAAGTGGGAAAGGCTTGATATTCTGTTCAGTAACGCTGGTATAAACGGGACCTTGTCTTCTATTGAAGAATTTGAAATTTCGGACTGGAATGAAGTGATTGAAACGAATCTTAGAAGCACATTCTTGTTTGTTAAATACTGCATTCCTTATATGAAAGAGCAAGGTGGCAGCATCATAATTACAAGCTCAATCAATGGAAATAGACGGTTCGCTGGTTTTGGTATGGCTGCCTATAGTACTTCAAAAGCCGGTCAAATTGGATTTATGAAGATGGCAGCCTTAGAGTTGGCCAGATATAAAATTCGAGTTAATGCTATTTGTCCTGGTGCAATTGAAACAAATATCGATAACAGCACAACTAAGTCTGAAAGTTTAAAGGAAATCGAAATACCAATTGAATATCCTGAAGGAATGCAGCCATTGGCAGATGGTCCTGGGTCAGCTGAACAGGTAGCGAATTTGGTATACTTCCTTGCATCTGACGAATCAAGTCATGTTTCCGGCACTGAAATATACGTCGATGGAACTGAATCATTACTGTAAGTAAATTTTGTATATATTAAGTTAAATCCAGTCATATTGAAATCAAGTATGACGGGTATTTGATAAATCATTCTGTAATTATAGTCATAATCATTTGATAGCAATCAAAAGGTAGCCAAGGTAATGGCTATCTTTTTTTAGTATCTTCAGCAAGGATTTCCTTCATACACCGTAATGGATCATATGTTTTGTCTCTACAGATACCTCCAGAATCTTCGAAGCCAATTTACTTAGTTCATTGGAGGTTTTAAATGCTTCTGATGATACTACACCTCATAGACTTGATTATTCACTCACTGACATATTCTCTGTCTTTATTCCCATACTATAAATATGAAATGTCGAATGCTGTTACACTTCTTTAAATGGAAGGAGAAAATATGGACCCTATAAAACCCTTTGAACCGATTTCAGCTGAAGTTATACCAAAAGGGGAGGAATGGATCTTCCAGGTTAAATGGGATGGTGTACGGATGTTAGTCTATAAAATAGATGATGAAGTAGAACTGGTTAATCGTAATTTAAATAATAGAACAAAGCAATATCCGGAGTTTACGGATTTGGGCAGCTATTGTTCTGCAACTTCTGTGATTTTGGATGGCGAAATTATCGCTATGCAAGATGGAAAGCCATCTTTTCATGAAGTAATGAAGCGGGACCGGATGAACCGATCAGAATTGATTCATCTTGCTATAAAAGAACAACCAGTCATCTTTATGGTTTTTGATATTTTATATCTGGATGGAAAATGGGTTATTGATGACGACCTTGCAGAACGTCAGAGATTATTGTCATCCATCATTACGCCAACAGAGAATGTACAGGTTGTAGAAAGCTTTTCGAATGGAGAGGCATTATACGAGGCCGTCAAGGAGCAGGGATTAGAGGGTATTGTTGCTAAGGATTTGCGTAAACCCTATAGCTTGAATGGGAAAGACGGTCGGTGGCAGAAGGTGAAATTTTATAAAGATCTTATTGCGGTAGTTGGGGGATATGTGACCAAGGGGAGTGAACTGCAATCCTTGGTACTGGGATTGTATGACCCCTCGGGTGAACTCCATTATATTGGCCGTGCCGGGAAAGGCCGCTATAAGCTGGAGGAGTGGAAGGTGATTAAAGAATTTATGGAAAAAGTCTTACAGACTGAAAATCCCTTCACCTCAAAAATAGGAAATACAAAGCAGTATCATTGGATACAACCCATTTATACAGTGAAGGTTTCTTATCTGGAATGGACAGAATCAATGACATTAAGACAGCCGTTATTAGAATCATTTGTCGACCGCGATCCACAGAAATGCCTATTGGAGCTAGAGATATGAGATATACAGGTCTATGTTTTTTAACTAAATATGATAGTGAAAATAAAGTCTGTACAGTGGCTGTTCTTCATGAAGAAAAAATTATTGAGGTTGCTGAAGTAAAAGAAGCATTTACTGACGAAGAGCGCGAGGCTATTTTGGGTGTCTTACAACAAACCGGGAAAGGGCAGCAACAGATTTATAAGGTCCCTCCTGGTATTTGTATACAAGTGGCATACCGGGGAGTTACAAATTATAAATTAAATTCACCGGTCTATGTAAGCCTGGCAGTAGCTGAGAATTGGACAGCCTGTACATGGACGAAATTACTGCTTTCCCAGTATGAACAGGTAGCCATTACGAATCCTGGGAAAATCATTTGGACAGAACAATCAGTGACCAAAGAAATGTATTTGGATTACCTTCTTACTGTAGCAGACTTTATGCTGCCCTTTTTAAAGGACAGGCACTTAACAGTTAAAAGATATCCAGAAGGTGTCGGTTCACAGGGATTTTATCAGAAATCTACACCTGACTATGCACCTGATTTTGTAAGAACGGATATGAACCATGATATTAACTATACCGTTTGTAATAATACCGAAACTCTTTTATGGCTAGGGAATCAGGCAGCCATTGAATTTCATATTCCCTTTAATGATATTGAAAAACAAAATCCGGCAGAAATCGTGTTTGATCTTGATCCACCTGAACTGGGCGATTTAAGCTTGGCTGTAAAAGCTGCACTGGTAATGAAACAAATACTTGATCAATTTCAGTTAACGGCTTTCGTGAAGTTATCAGGCAGAAAGGGGATTCAAATTCATCTTCCTTTAAAGGGAGCTGCTATCAGTTATACAGAAACACGTATATTTACTGAATTCATTGCTCTCTATCTAATTAACCGTTTTCCGGACAAATTTACAATAGAACGAATGAAAAAAAATAGA
The DNA here is from genome assembly GCF_058267515.1 of Pradoshia sp. Z6_59. Lineage (NCBI taxonomy): Bacteria > Bacillati > Bacillota > Bacilli > Caryophanales > Bacillaceae > Pradoshia > Pradoshia sp. Z6_59. The sequence goes on along the minus strand of NZ_JBZCPP010000006.1, from coordinate 62,843 downwards.
GCGAACCGTCTCTATATTGACTATATTCAGCATGACAAAGATAAGACGATTATTTGTCCGTATTCACCGAGGGAAACAGCGTACCCATCTGTTGCAGCACCATTGTTTTGGGATGAAGTAAAGAAAGGATTGCAGACAGAGCAATACTCAATGAAAACGGTTAAGGATAGATTAATAAAGGGAATGAATCCGTTTGAGAATTATTTTACAGTTGATCAATCGAGCCAAATGAAACAAATTATTGACTTTATCAAAAAAGAACATAAACCATAACATCACCTTGAATAATCATTTTAAAATTAATTAATTTGGATATAATATACAAAAAAGGAAGGTGTATTTATGCATACAATTTGGAAGGGAACCATTAGTTTTGGTCTTGTCAGTATACCAATAAAGCTTCATGCGGCAACGGAGAATAAAGATATATCCCTGCGCACCTTACATAATAAATGCCATGCGCCTATCAAATATTCAAAAGTATGTTCAGTTTGCGGGGAAGAGGTGAGCCAAGAGGATATTGTCAAAGCCTATGAATATGTGAAGGGAAAATATGTTGTCCTGGATGATGAAGAACTGGAAAATTTGAAGAAAGAGCAGGAGGACAAGGCCGTAGAAATTATCGATTTCGTCAAAATAGAAGAAATCGATCCGATTTATTTTGATAAGAGTTACTATATGTCACCAAATGAGGGCGGTACAAAAGCTTATTCCCTGCTGAGGAAGGCGTTAGAAGAATCCGGAAAAGTAGGACTGGCGAAAATTACGATCCGTGCAAAGGAATCGCTCGCTGTGGTCAGAATATTAGAAAATACTTTACTAATGGAGACCATTCATTTTCCTGATGAGGTAAGAAAGGCTGCAGACGTACCCAATATTCCCGCTGTGGAAGAGATTGTACAGAAGGAATTGGATACAGCTATTTTATTAATCGATCAGCTGACTACCACATTTGATCCATCTAAATATCATGATGAATACCGGACAGCTTTAATTGAATTGATTGAGCAGAAAAAACAATCCGATACAGTCACACCTACAGCTGGAAAGAAAACAGCATCGAATGTTGTTGATCTTATGGCAGCACTCCAAGCATCTATTGACCAAACAAAACCAGCAACAAAGCCAGCCAGAAAAAGAGCTCCACGCAGAAAAAAAGAGACTTCCTGATTTTTATTTTTGAATAGATTAGCCTAAATTAGAAGCCGTTTCTGTAAAGAAACAGGCTTTTTTACTATTCCCTAATAATTCAGAAAATATAAACTTTTATTTCGTTAACAAGAGTCCGGGATTATTTTTCTGGGTGTAAAGGTACATTTTTATCTGTGATTAGTAGTTTTATGGGTGAAAAACGTGTCGAAATTACTATAAAAACAGTCTTTATTAAATATATTACAAGATCGAAATTCGACGAAATATAAATGTAATGTTTGAATGGTAGATAAAATTTGTCAGATTGATATAATAAGGCAGTACCAATCATTGGTTTGATTGGCAATTATATATATGAATTTTTACTAGTCGCTTATTTTACTAGTCACTTATATAGAGAGAAGCAAGATACAAACTAACATGTGAGACATTGAAAGGGGATCATTGCTTGAAGAAGTCATTTATTGCGTTTAACATTGCTTTAGCAGTTGGTGCAGGTTCATTATTCTCAGGAGGATATGCTACGGCTGCATCACTATCAGAATTAGAGAAAAAAGAGAATCAAATCAGGGGCGAAAAAGAGAAAGTAAATCAAGATATTAATCAAACAAACGAATCTATCGGTCATGTAGTAGATCAGCAAACTGATTTAACAGCCCAACTTAAAAAGCTGGAATCAGAGATTACTGAAACTAATTCAAAAATAGATAAAATAAATACAAAAATTGGTGACACAAAAAAAGATATTGAACAATTAAGAAAAGATATCGTAGTACTTGAAGAGAAGATTGAAGCAAGAACAGAATTATTAAAAGAACGTGCTAGATCCTATCAGGTTACAGGCGGAAAGATGAACTATCTGGAAGTTGTAGTGGGAGCGAGCAGCTTTGGTGACTTTGTTGAACGGGTGAATGCCGTATCTACAATAATGGAAGCTGATAATGATTTAATCGCTGAACAAGAAAAAGATAAAAAGGATTTAGAGAAGAAAAAGCAAGAAGTAGAAACTAAGCTAAAAAGCTTGGAATCTATGAAAAAAGAATTAACAGATTTGAAGGCAAAACAAGAGAATCAAAAGCAAGAAAAAAATAAACTAATGAAAAAGCTTAAACTTGAAGAGAAACACTTGGAAGAGCATAAATTAAGCATGGAAGAAGAATCTTCTATTTTAGCTGGCCAAGAAACTGCTTTAAGCAAAGCAATTGCACAGGAAAAAGAACGTCAGGCTGAGGTTGCCAGACAAAAAGCGGCTGAGGCGGCTGCTGAGAAAAAACGTCAGGCAGAACTTGCAGCACAAAGAGCAGAGGAAGCTAAAAAGAGCCAATCCTCCTCCAGTGCATCATCAGGAAGTTCGTCTGTTAAAAAATCCAGTGCACCAAAAGCAAGTGAACCAACATACAGTGCACCTGCTCCAAGAAGCTCATCTGGGATGTTCATGAAACCATCTGCAGGGTATTATACTTCTGGATATGGTCCAAGATGGGGAAAATCACATGGCGGAGTTGATATTGCAACATCTGGTACTGTTCCAATCGTGGCAGCTGCAAGCGGTGTTGTATCTAGAGCTTACAAATCTTCTAGTTATGGTAATGTAGTATTTATCACTCACTATATTAATGGGCAACAATACACAACAGTGTATGCGCATATGAGAGACAATAGTATGAGAGTAAGCGCTGGACAATCTGTCAGCAAGGGCCAGCAAATTGGTTTGATGGGAAATACTGGACGTTCAACAGGCCAGCATTTACACTTTGAGCTTCATAAAGGACCTTGGACACAAAGTAAATCAAATGCTATAAATCCTACAGATTATATAAATTGATTTTAAAAGAGGCCATTTTAGGCCTCTTTTTTGTTGCTCTTAAATAAAAAAACGAATATCCATATTGTGGTATTATAAAAATAATGATATTTAACTATAGGATATAGACTGGCTAGTTCAACAAGACGATCAATGAAACATGAATAATGAGTGATAATCACGATAAAGGGGGAACTTAGTTGAAAAAACAATATCTGCCTTTGATTACAGTCTTATTTGTTGTACTTATTTCATTTTTACCAGCTAAAACAATGGCAACTAAATGGTTATACCCGTTTGTGGTTTGGGAAGGGTATGTCTATGAAATAAGTGAAGAATCCGTAACTGCAATTGGGGATGAAATTGGTCAAGTAACAAAGTATTCGGATATGGAACCCCAATCGGGTAATTTTTCAAATGCTTATCCGAAAGGTACAAAATACTATAAAATTAAAGGGGTTAGTACAGAGGAAGCCTTAGCCGTACAAGAATCCGCTGGTCAATATGTAAAAGCAGATAGAAAAGAAGAATATGAATTTAAACAAGACTTAGATGAACCACAAGACATACTTAAAGGGATTATTTTTTCAATAGTGGGCATTTTAGCTGGTATTCTCATGTATAAAATCCTAAAGAACCATCTGGATAAAAGGTAAATACTTTTTTAACTGCAACGGAGATAGTAAAAAGCTATCTCTTTTTTTATGCTACAAGCAAAATCCTTACGTAAACAACCTTTTTTATAGTGCTTGGTTGGTTGAGTAGAATCCCTTTATGTAAATCCTTTTTATTAAACGATCTCGTCTTTTTAAACCTTATTTTGGCTTGTATAAAAATAAGCCTAAATATTGATTTACCAAAGGCACTGAATAGAGTATACTATTAGTGTTTGGAATATTTAGAATATTTTGTAAGTGTTTCAATTAAATATTAGAAAGGGGATTAAGATGGAAGAAAAAATGCTATCCAAGGAGGAACAAAAGGGGAAAAGGGATTATTCGGCTATTGTAAAAAGTCCAGAGTTTCAACAACTTTTAAATGAAAAGAAAAAATTTATAATACCCTTAACCTTGTTTTTCCTAATTTTTTATTTTGCACTTCCTATAATGACATCCTATTCATCGGTGCTGAATAATTCTTTCTATGGACATATCACTTGGGCTTGGGTATTTGCTTTTGCACAGTTTATTATGACGTGGACGTTATGTATGATTTATTCTAAAAGAGCAGCCAGATTTGACCGCTTAAGTGATAAGGTGTTGAAATTAGGGGGTAAACAGTAGATGAATTATACGGCTTTTATTATGTTTCTCGCTATTGTATTTGTTACTTTGATTATTACTTATTGGGCTTCTAAAAGAACAAACAATGCGAGTGAGTTTTACACAGCTGGAGGTGGTCTGACCGGTTGGCAAAATGGCTTAGCAATAGCGGGTGATTATATGTCTGCAGCTTCGTTTTTGGGGATAGCCGGTGCAGTTGCTTTAACAGGTTTTGATGGCTTCTTTTATAGTATAGGTTTTTTGGTTGCTTACTTGGTTGTACTTTATTTGGTGGCTGAGCCACTTAGAAATTTGGGCAGATATACATTGGCAGATATGCTGGCAGCAAGGTTTGATGCAAAAAAAATACGTGGTGTAGCTGCTTTTAATACGATGTCTATTTCTATATTTTATATGATTGCTCAGCTAGTAGGGGCAGGAGCTCTGATTAAATTATTGCTGGGCTTAGAATATGCCACCTCCGTTTTAATTGTTGGAGCTCTCATGACTATATACGTTATTTTTGGTGGTATGCATGCTACTAGCTGGGTTCAAATTGTTAAAGCTGTATTACTGATGGCAGGGACCTTTATCATTTCATTCATTGTTTTTGCCAAATTTAATTTTAATATTGCAAGTATGTTTGAACAGATGAGTACGGCTACTCCATTAAAGGAGGCATTCCTGAATCCGGGTGTAAAATACACAGATGGTCTCGATACATTATCGCTGACGATGGGGCTAGTTCTTGGAACTGCTGGTTTGCCGCATATCCTTGTGCGTTTCTTTACGGTAAAGGATGCTAAAACAGCACGAAGCTCAGTTGTATATGCTACCTGGATCATTGGGATCTTTTATGTCATGACCATTTTCCTTGGATTTGGAGCAGCAGCTTTTGTGGGTAATGCTGATATAGTAAATGCGAATGCAGCAGGGAATATGGCAGCACCATTACTAGCCAAGGCTATTGGCGGGGATATATTGTTTGCTTTTATATCAGCCGTTGCATTTGCGACAATATTGGCCGTTGTTGCTGGTCTTGTACTAACTGGGGCATCTGCATTTGCCCATGATTTTTATAATGAGATATTGAGAAAAGGAAAGGCAACTGAAAAAGAGCAGGTTAAGATGGCAAGATACGCTTCTATTGGTGTTTCCGTCTTATCGATTCTGTTGGCATTAGTAGCACAAAATTTAAATGTAGCCTTTCTTGTATCATTAGCCTTTGCCGTGGCTGCCAGTGCAAATTTACCTGTAATTATTTATACAATTTACTGGAAGAAATTTAATACTACGGGTGCTATCAGCGCAATGGTAGTAGGTTTAATCACTTCAGTTGGACTTGTTTTAGTCAGCCCTAACGTCTTTAATCCGGAAGCTGGGGTTGCCATACTGGTTGGTGAACCTTTATTTCCTTTATCAACACCTGGTCTGGTATCCATTCCGCTCGGGTTTCTGGCTGGTTTTGTAGGAACATTATTATCTCGTAAGAAGGAAGATGAAGCGAAATTCGATGAGATTTTGGTTAAATCCAATACTGGTTTAGATACTATAAAATAGTGATATGACCTCTATTTGGTCTAAAGTTTATTAGGGGGCAGTTTCGTAGGTTATTTAATGACTTACAGCTGCCTCTTTTTTGTATCAATTATTTCAATGAAAAAACAGGCAAAGGTATGGATAATTACCTTTGCCTGCTTGATTATATCTCATTCTTCTTTTCTTCATTTCCCAAGAAATAACTAAATATTAATCAGCTACTAAGATTATTTTTCCTCTAGCATGTGAGGATTCACTTAATTCGTGAGCATTTTTAACACCTTTTTCGTTTAAAGGAAAGGTTTCACCCACTATTGGTTTCAATCTTCCCTCGTCTAGAAGCTTGGCTAATTCCTTTAATTGGTTACCATTTGGATTTAACCATACAAATTCTTCGGTAATTCCATAGCGATTAGCTAATTCTTCATTTGGCGGGTCTACAATGGATACTAATTTTCCGCCGCGTCTCAAGATTTTCATGCTGGCAGTTTGAACGGATTTCCCAATTGTATCTAAAACAGCATCGTATTCTGTCAATATATCTTCAATATTTTCGGTATGGTAGTCAATGCATAGATCGGCTCCTAATTCTTTTAAAAAGCCATGATTTTTTTTGCTGGCTGTGGTGGCTACATAGGCGCCTTTAAGTTTGGCTAATTGAATGGCGTAAGAACCAACACCACCTGCACCCCCATGAATTAGAATTCTCTGTCCTTCCATAATCTCCAATGCATCAAATAAACACTGATATGCAGTCATTCCAGTCAATGGGACGGATGCAGCCTCTTTAAAAGATAAATTATCAGGGATTTTCGCAAGCAGTAATTCGTCAACAGCCGTGTATTCAGCATAAGCCCCATAACGAGTTGTATCGGGACGTGCAAAAACCCGGTCTCCATTTGTAAAATCAACGACGTGTTTACCGACCTCTTTAACAATACCGGCAACGTCCAAGCCTAATATAATAGGGAATTCGAATGCATATTGATCAGCAAGATGGCCTTCTCTTAATTTCCAATCAATCGGGTTGACGGAAGCAGCTTTTACTTCAATTAATACCTGATTGTCTAAAAGAGGTGGCTTTTCAACTACTTTTTCCTTTAAAGTATTCTGTCCGCCATACTCTTCTATTACAATTGCTTTCATCTTGGTATTTTGCATATAATTCCTCCTTGACTGGTAATTAAGGCTTTGGAAATCCTTATTATGTTCATTCCCTGTACAAAATAAGGTAACCGTATTTAAACGTTTATTAAATAAAAACAGGAAATTTATCCTAAAAGGATTGATTGAGTTTTTTAGATTATAAAAGGAGGCGATTTAAGGATTGTAGATTTATTTAAACTAGGGGAAGGTCTAGTTTACCGCATAAACTAGACGAAGCAGAAGGGAGGGAATCATCACCCTCCGAAGAAAAAATCTAAAACATTGCTGCCAGCAGATGACCTTTTATTATAAAACTCCGAATAGCCACAATGATTGCAATAAACTACGAGAAATTGATTATTTTGAATATCAAACATTTTTGATAGGCCGGTCCCTGTCATAGATACTTCTTTTTGGCTGGCATCACGGCTTCCACATTTTAAACATCCTGTTTGCGCCAAAGTAAATCACTCCTCATTATGAAAATGAATTTCCAAAATAATTATAACATTAAAAAACATGCCCCAGTTGCCTATAAAGGCATGGGACATGTTTTTTTAGGTAGCTGCTTTTTCATCACTCTTTATAAATTTGAGAACAATAAAGAATAAAATCAATGAAATAGCACCAAAGCTATAAAAAAGATAAGATTGATTATGCTTCATAAAATAAGACATGAGCGGAGGACCTGCTGCTACACCAAAAAATCGTGCTGAGCTGTAAAAAGATGTGATTGTACCTCTTTGTTTTTTATCGATGTTTTCAGTAATAATTGCATCCAGTGATGGTAAAATCGTCCCAAGGCCGGCACCAAAAATAGATAATACTCCGATTAATATATAGATATTATCGTAAAAAGTTGTAAAGGTGATGGCAATCGCGCTAACAATGATAGATGCCAGAATTAGGATTTTCATTAATTTAATATTATCTTTTATTTTTTTTCCGGTGATAAATGAAGCAACACACAAGAAAAATAGAGGAACAGCAAGTACAAATCCCTTTTTAATTTGATGAATATCATACTTGGATTCAAGTATGGAAGATAAATAAAACTGGATGGCAAACAATATTAACATGACGAATGCCCCTGTCAGGAATACACTGTATAACCATGTCCCATCTTTCTTAAATATCTTTTTTGTATCCTTTAAAAATTCTTTTAGTGTAGGAGGATCTTCTGTTTTCTTTGGCACCTTTATACAAAAAAGAATCATAAAAAATGTGACTAAACTTAAAAAAGAGATGGCAAAGAAAGGAAGAAACCATAGAGAAATGGCTAATGCAGCTCCTAGTATGGGACTTAAAACTTTTCCAAAGGTATTGGATGTTTCCACAATTCCCAGAACAGAGCTTGCTTTATCATCGTCTTTAAAAAGATCGCCAACTAAGGGTAATATGATTGGAAAAGCACCAGATGATCCTATTCCTTGAATGATCCGTCCTATTATAATGACCATAAATGGATTTTCCATTTTCCAAGAGGCAAAGCCGGATACTAGCCCGCCGATAAAAGCTAAAACTAAACTAGGCAGTAAGATCATTTTCCTCCCAAAACGGTCGGATAAATAGCCTGCAATCGGTATTAAAAGGATGGAGGCAATTGAATAGCTTGTAATAATCAAACTGGATTGGAAAGAGGAGATTCCAACTCTCTTTTCTAAAATAGGTAGAACAGGGATAAGCATTGAATTACCTAATGTCATTATTAGTGGCACTGCTGCTATACTGGCCAAACACCAAAAACTAATTTTATTGGTATCCGTTTGTGATTTCATACAAAAATTCCCTCATCTCTCTAAGCAGTTCTGTGCAATTACTTTGCCACACAGGATGAGAAATTATGTACAAATGGTCGAGCTAATGTGTTGTGAAAATATGACAAAAATCGTGGGATTATAAATATTAAAGCACTGTGAATATAACTCACAGTGCTTCATTTGGTTAATCATCTGATGATAGGATCCCGATAAATCTTAGGATAAAAAGGAACAGGTTTACGAAATCAAGATATAAATTGAGTGCAGCCAATGGGATTTCATCTTCTGCTACTCCATACTGTTTCATACGGTTCACATCATATAATACGTATCCGCTGAAAACGAGTATCCCTATAAATGAGTAGACAAGCATAGCAGTAGAAGATAAGGGTGAAAAAATATTAAAAATCCCAATAACAAGGATGGCGAGTAAAGCAGCTAATAAAAATCCACTTAAAAATGTTAAATCCCGCTTTGTTGTTGCGGCATATAGAGAGAGTCCGCCAAATACAACTACTGTAGCAGCCAGGCTCATGATAATGGGCTGTGGTCCTATTGCTACCAAATAGTTTGCGATTACAGGATATAAGGTGATGCCTGATATTAAAGTAAACGCATATAAGAAACTATATGAGAGAATTTTCCTTCGTCTCACAAAAAATGCCGCAATAAGCATACCGAACTCTATAATCATCAGCGGCAAGAACAAGGATGGAGGAACAAAATTACCTACAATAAAGCCAAGTAAAGAAATGGCTAATGATAAAGCGAAAGTCCGGATAACGGCTGGAATGTGATATCTATTGGTTTCCGTATATGAATTCATTTATTTACCTCTCCTTTTATTTATCATATATGTATCTACGTTTAACTATATCAAAGGTTTCATGGTATATCCTGATTTTTACATAGAAATAGTAGAGACAAATACTAATGGATTTTATATAATAAAAATAAGAACATTTGTTCTGTTTAAGTAAAGTTACGTTTAGCTGTGAATATTTGGGAGTATGAAGTTAAGAACTCTAGTGTATACCATTTTATGCTATTCTATGATTATAAGGATGAGGAAAGGGGGAGATCTTTGTGAACTTTACATTTATTCATGCTGCTGATATCCATTTAGATAGTCCATTAAAAGGTTTATCAAGATATGAAGGAGCACCTGTCGAAAAATTGCGCAGTGCAACCAGAGATGCATTTAAAAATTTGATTGATTTTGCTATTAAAGAAAAAGTGCATTTCATCATTATTGCAGGTGATTTATATGATGGGGATTGGAAGGATTACAATACAGGTCTCTTTTTTGCAAACGAAATGGCAAGGCTAAAAATGCATCAAATTCCTGTTTATATGATTAAAGGGAATCATGATGCAGCCAGTATCATTACTAAAGAAATAAAACTTCCTGATAATGTAAATATTTTTGATGATAAAAAATGCAAAAGTATGTTTATAGATGAACTTGGAGTGGCTTTGCATGGTCAAGGATTTTCAACGCGTGCTGTAACAGATAATCTTGCTAAAAGCTATCCTCCAAAGGAAGATGGATATTTTAATATTGGGATTTTGCATACATCGGCAGTAGGCCGGGAAGGACATGAGAATTATGCGCCTTGTTCCATAGAGGATATGAAGGGAAAAGAATATGATTATTGGGCTCTTGGGCATATTCATAAACGGGAGTTTTTATGTGAGAAAAACCCAGTCATTCTCTTTCCGGGAAATATTCAAAGCCGTCATAGCAAAGAGACAGGTCCAAAAGGATGTTCTTTAATTAAAGTTAGCGATGGACAGATACAGGAATTAAATCATATATCACTGGATGTATTGCGCTGGGAAATTATTGAGATAGATGCGAGACCTCTCACTGATTACGATCAATTACTTATGAACATCGAAGAGCAGCTGGAAAAACAATTAGATGCTGCTGATGGTAGAATGCTCGCAGCCAGAGTAGTTGTTAGTGGCAATACTTCTTTATATCAGGAGCTTTTGAAAAATAAAGAAAGAGTATTAAATGATATTAGATCTGCAGCTTTCGCTATTGGACATGGGCAAATATGGATTGAGAAAATAAAGAATAAAACGGCCCCGCCGGTAGAGTTCAATCATTTCTCTGATGAAAATAATCCGGTGACATCCATTTTTAATTGGCTAGAGACCAGTGATATGGATGAGTTGCTCGAAGATGTGAGAAAAGAGTTTTCGGCGATCACCAATGTATTGCCGACCGATTTAAAAAGAGGAGAGAATATGGTTATCCCTGATTCAGTTTCCATGCTGGAAGAAAAACTGGAGGAAGTTAAACAACTGGTGAGTCTTGAGTTACAAATGGAAGGAGGTAAATAAGGCATGCGTTTTGAAGAGTTAAATTTAACTGCATTTGGTCATTTTACTGATTTCCCGGTTACCTTTCAGCCTAATCAATCTTTCCATGTAGTGTACGGAAATAATGAAGCCGGAAAGAGTACTATGCTGCGTTCTATTACTCAACTCTTGTACGGCATTCCGCATAATTCTAAGGATTCATTTATACATCCCAATTCTAGTTTACGTATAAAGGCCCGCCTATCCAATTCAAAAGGTAATACTCTGTCCTTCATACGAAGAAAGGGAAAGTCAAAGACCATTCTTAACGAAGCGGGAGAAGCATTACCAGATAATGTTTTATTACCTTATATAAATGTGCTGTCAGAGGAAACATTCCGAAATATGTTTGCACTCAATCATGAAACTTTGCGAGAAGGCGGAGAAGCTTTGCTTGAGTCAAATGGAAGCGTCGGAGAAAGTTTGTTTGCTGCGGCCTCTGGGGTTAATGCTGTAAAGAAAATCATGCAGGAGTTTGATTCGGCAAGTAAAGAATTATATAAATCAGGTGGTTCGAAACCTAAGATTAATGAATTATTAAAGAAAGAAAAAGAATTAACTCGCCGACTTAATGATTCGCAAATGCTCGCTAGACAATGGAAGCAGCTTGAGGATGATTACCATCATGGTAAGAAACAGCTGGATGAATTAAAAGAGCATTACCTTCATGTAGATGCAACTCTAAAAAAATTGTCCAAGCTAAACCAAGCTGCTCCCATTCTTATTGAAAGAGACACATTAATAGAGCAACAAAAGAGCTTCACTGAAATTCCGGATTTACCCAATGATTTTAATTTACAAAAAGAAAATGTATTAAATGAATTAAAACATGCTGATGAAAATGCCAAAATATCCAATATAGAAATAATGGCGCTCGAAGAGAAGTTAGCCAAACTGGATATTGATGAAAAACTCTTAACATGTGAGTCTATGATTCAATCTCTTTTCAGCCAAGTTGGTGCATACGAGAAAGAAAATAAAGATTTACATGTAAATAAGGCAAAGGCTGGGCAGATGCTCAATCGGATGAACGATATTCTTCATAAGCTGGGCTATGGTAGTGTAGATAGCGTCAATATTGAGGATTTTAGAATTGCCACTTCTCGTAAAGAAAAAATCAGCATGCTTTATAAGCAATATGGAATCTTACATGAAACGCTAAAAGAAATAAATAAACGACATGAAAGTTTAAAGGAAGCTGTTGCATTAAGGCGAGCGGAATGGGAAGGTTTTGAAGAGGTAAAGGATATTGCCAAGCTAAAACTTGTACTTGACCACGCCCAGATAGAAGGAAATATTGAAAATACCATTGATGTTTTGTCAGAGGAAATGAAGGACCTTAAAGACAAAACGATGGAAGAACTAAACTATTTACCATTATGGGAAGGTTCGGTAGAAGAGTTTGATTCCTTTTATATTTCCATTTTAGAAGAAACCATTAATCAGTACATTGAGCAACTTGATAGATTCAATGAAGATAAAACAAATTTAGAGCGCGGTATTAAAGTTGAGAAAACGATTATTTTGGAAGCGGAAAAATCGATTGCTGAATTAGAAGCCTTGTCTGTAATTCCTACAGAAGATGATTTAGAGAGAAGCCGTCAGATTCGCGACCGTGGTTGGAGCTTAATTAAGACTAAACTTAAAGGTGAAGCCATTGATCGTAAATTAATTGAGGAATACTGCAGCCAGCAAGAGGTAGAAGATAAATTTGAGCATGATTTAAAAATAACGGATGAGCTTTCAGATATTATGTGGCGAGAATCTGCAAAAGTGGGTATGAAGAATAAGTCGTTGCAGGATATAAAGAGATCTGAAACCAAGATTGCTACTGCAGAGACACAGCTGGAGTGCCTTAAAGATCAAATAAACATGTTTTTTCAGAAGTGGAACGAGCTTTGGGAACCATTCGGTATTGAACCATTATCACCAACTGAAATGAAAGAATGGGTAAGAAAATACACAATAATTAAAGAGAATCAAGGCGAATATAAAAAGAAGCAGAAACTTTGGGATGAGCTGACAGAAAAACGATCAGCTATCAAAAGCCGCCTATACCTTGCCCTGTCTGAAGTAGCTGATGATCTAGATATTCAGGTGCCAGAATGGACTCTTTCAGACTTAATCAGAGAAGCAAATAGAGCAATCCATTTAGAAACAGAGCGTATTAATGAGAGAAATTCATTGGAAAAAGAGTGGAGGAGTAAGGCTGCTGATCTGAAACAAATCGAGCAGGAGCTCACGAGTAAGCAAAGTGAGTTAATCAATTGGAGAGATGCATGGGAGGAAGCTACTAAACCCTTGCAAGTTGAAAGTCAGACACCAATTGATTACACATTGGAAATGCTTGATAAGTACAATGAATTGACAACCACGTATGATGATTGGGCTGATATCAATAGCAAAGCAAAAGCTGGTATGTTATTTGTCCAGGATTATGCAGATCATATCAAAATTGTAGCTGATACTTTACAAATACCTGAACCAATAAATATTCAATCCTTTGTCTATGATTTAACGAATCAGTTGCAGGAGCAGAAAAAGTGTAAGCAAAATCAACTCGAATGGCAAGCACAATTGGAAAAACGAAAAAAAGAATATCGCTTAGCGAAGGATAAGAAGGAGATGGCGCTTAATCGTCTTGATGAATTGTTACAGACAGCACGTGTAAAGACCATCGAGGAAATGCAAATTATTGAAGATAAATATCGACAAAAGCAGAAGCTGTCTGCAGAACTGCTCAATCTGGAGAAGGTTTTACTTGAGATTGGCAATGGCTTATCGATTCAAGAAATGAAAGATGAAATAGACAAGCTTGATTTAGATTTTATGGAAAGTGAAATGGCAGAATTGAAAGCAGAGCTTGCAGATTTGGAAGAGAAAAGGACGGAACAAAACCAAATCTTTGGTGTATGCAGAAAAGAATATGAAGAAAAGATTAAGGGGAATTCATATGCTGCTGTTCAGGCTGCTGAAGAAAGAGAAAGCATCTTGGCTGAGCTGGCAGAATTGACCGATCAATATGTCCAAAAAAAATTAGCTACATTTGTATTACAGAAGGGAATTGAATATTTCCGTTCCGAAAATCAAAATCCGATTTTAACAAAAGCATCAAAACTGTTTGCGAAATTAACGCTGAACTCCTTTGAAGGGTTAACTGTTGATTATAATGAAAAGGATGAAGAAGTGCTGCTGGGACTAAGAAATAACGAGAAAATTGGAATAGACGCGATGAGTGATGGAACAAAAGATCAATTGTATTTATCCTTAAGAGTTGCAAGCATAGAAAAATATTGTGAGGAAAATGAACCTATTCCATTTATTGTTGATGATATTCTTGTTCACTTTGATAATGAACGATCAAAAATTACGTTATCCATTTTAAAAGAATTATCGAAAAAAACCCAAGTTATCTTTTTCACTCATCATTTTCATTTACTGGATTTATTGGAGGAAACATTGGAGCATAAGCAGTATCAATTGATTCACCTTCATAAAGAGGCCGTCACGAACTGAAATTAAAAGAAGACCGATTTTATGGATCGGTCTTCTTTTTTCTTGGTTCACTTTATTATTTTACATTTTCTTTTTTAGTGATTTCAGAGATTTTATTCATATTGTCCTCTAATTGAAGCTGTGTGCTTGATTTACTTAGGAATTGATATAACATACCTACGAAAATCGCTCCACCGACAATATTCCCTAAAGTAACAGGAACCAAATTGTAGATGGCATTTCCGATTGTAATGGTATCAGGATGCGGTGATACTAGTGCAATTGAGAATAATGATAAGTTCGCAATGCTATGTTCAAAGCCTGATGAGAAGAATAAAAACACGACTGCAATCATCATTGCCATTTTAGCTCCGTCACCTTTTACTTGGCTAGGCAGGTAACAAGCTAAACAAACAAGCCAGTTACAAAGGATTCCTTTAAAGAATAAAGCTGTAACAGATCCATGCATTTTATAAGAAACAATTTCGTGCATTAAATGCTCGTTTGGAATATGGCTGAATATGCCTGTAAGATAAAATAAAATGGCAAAGAAGATTGCCCCAACAGCATTGCCAAGATAACAAGCGCCCCAATTTCGGCCTAAATCTCTAAGTGTTACCTCATTACGCATATAAGCGACAGTGAAATAAGCGGTATTACCGGTAAATAGCTCTGCCCCACCGTAAATAATAAGTATTAATGCGATACCAAAGAAAAGTGCCGGGAATAGGTATGCAAAAGGTGAGTCGGCTACCCTGAAATATTCTCCTGTTCTAAAGCAGGTAATGATTACAAACCCTACAAATATTCCTGCCATCATCGCTCTTAAGAAATAATGAAGAGGAAAATGGTCTAACAGCCTTTTCTTTTTCTTTGCAAGGGCAACTAAATACTGTAATCCTTGTTCTTCCATGATGTTAAATTCCTCCTATGCTGAAAAACGTCCATTAAATAAACTACTATGACTTCTCTAATTAATCAATAAGCTTGTGAAATTATTCACTTTTCTGATAGCCTCTTTTATTCAAATAAGGTAAACTTGCGTAAATCTTGTGATTATCTTCCACCGAATACGGGTAAGGTAGGTATAAGGATGGTGATTATCTTGAAAAGTAAAATTTTAAAAAGGGTTATTGCTGCAGCTGCACCCCTAGTGATTAGCTATATTACAAAAAAATTAACCAATAAGAAAAAAGTAGCTTAAAGGACGGGCATTAATGCTCGTTTTTTTTTATGTTAACTTACTTTTCCCCAAAGAAAGGTGAAATACTTAAACGTACACTAATTGACTGTAATTAACTACATATGAGAAAATATGACTGTTTGATTAAAACTTATGGTTCGCCTATTCACATATTATTTTTTTACATGGTATATTTGATAAGATGTATTTTGATTTTAATAAGAAGTGTTAAAAAATTATTTCCTTTTTACAACATCAAAGTATTATTGGAGATGTAGATCCAAGTTGAATAGATTTAAGAAGTTTTACAATATATAAAAGGATGGCTCACATGACTAATTTAAAAGAACAGATAGAATCAAGAAGAACCTTTGCTATTATTTCTCACCCTGACGCAGGTAAAACGACGTTAACAGAAAAATTGCTCTTATTTGGTGGTGCAATCCGTGACGCTGGTACTGTAAAAGGGCGTAAAACCGGTAAATATGCAACAAGTGACTGGATGGAAATTGAGAAGCAGCGTGGAATATCCGTAACATCCAGTGTTATGCAGTTTGACTATAATGGGACTCGTGTGAATATCCTCGACACACCTGGACACCAAGATTTCAGTGAAGATACGTACCGTACTTTAATGGCTGTTGATAGCGCAGTTATGATTATTGATGCTGCCAAAGGGATTGAAGCACAAACACTGAAATTATTTAAGGTTTGTCGCATGAGAGGAATTCCTATTTTCACATTTATTAATAAAATGGATCGCCAAGGTAAATTGCCGCTTGAGCTGTTGGCTGAGTTGGAGGAAGTGCTTGGTATAGAATCCTATCCAATGAACTGGCCAATTGGGATGGGGAAAGACTTCTTCGGTATTTATGACCGTTATTATAATCGAATTGAAATGTTTAAAGCTGAAGGTGAAGAGCGATACTTGAAATTGAATGAAGAGGGCGAAGTAGAAGATGAAAATCACTCTATTGTTGAGTCTCCTCTTTATGAGCAAACATTGGAAGAAGTGTTATTGTTAAATGAAGCAGGCAATGAATTTTCGCGTGAAAAAGTCCGTAATGGTGAATTAATTCCTGTATTCTTTGGAAGCGCCCTTACTAATTTTGGCGTTCAGACATTTTTGGATACGTATTTAGAGTTTGCGCCAAAGCCTCAGCCAAGACCATCATCTGTGGGACCGGTTGAACCTGTTCAGGATACTTTTTCAGGGTTTATCTTTAAAATCCAAGCAAATATGAATCCAATGCACCGTGACCGAATTGCCTTTTTCCGTATTTGCTCAGGTAAGTTTGAACGTGGTATGACTGTTCAACTAAGCCGAACAGGAAAGCCTATGAAACTTAATAATTCAACACAATTTCTTGCAGAGGAAAGAAACAATATAGCTGAAGCGGTAGCAGGAGATATTATCGGATTATATGATACAGGAACCTATCAGATTGGTGATACGCTAACTTCAGGAAAAGAAGCATTTTCTTTCGAACGTCTGCCACAATTTACACCTGAAATGTTTGTACGTGTTAGCGCTAAAAATGTATTGAAGCAAAAGCATTTTCATAAAGGTATTAATCAGCTTGTACAGGAAGGTGCGATTCAATTATTTAAAACAGTTGGAATTGAGTCCTATATTCTTGGAGCAGTCGGACAGTTACAGTTTGAGGTATTTGAGCACCGTATGAAAAATGAGTATAATACTGAAGTTATCATGGAAAGAATGGGTGACAAGATTGCCCGTTGGACGACAAATGAAAAAATTGATGAAAAGCTTTCAAGTTCAAGAAGTCTTTTGGTACGCGATCGCTATGATCAATATGCATTCTTATTCGAGAATGACTTTGCGCTGCGTTGGTTCCAGGAAAAAAATCCTTCTATAGAACTCTATAATCCAATGGATCAGCATGAACGCTAATTAAATTCAAGCAGGATTTAGCCCAGATTGGGTTAAAATCCTGCTTTTTTCTGTTATATAACAATTAATTGTTGACATATTTTTCTAAATATTCTTACAATGGTGGAAAGAATATATTAGGAGAGTGAAACAATGAAACATGTCTATTTTTTTACCGGGTTTCCAGGTTTTATTTCAAATCAACTAATAAGGGAGCTAAAAAAACAGGATCAGTTATTTAATAAAGTGATTGCTATTGTACTGCCTTCTGAGTGGCATAAGGCTGTCAGTGAAAGATTAAAAATTTTAAAGGAGTTCAATTTAGATGAAAATCAGTTTATCCTAATTGAAGGAGACATCACTAAACCAGGATTAAACATAAGTGAAAAAGAAAGCGGTTTCAAAAAGGAGGAAATTACCCATTTATTTCACTTGGCTGCCATTTATGATTTAGCTGTTCCAAAAAATATAGCCTATTTGGTAAATGTTGATGGAACAAACAATGTAAATGATTATGTATTGACCCTTCCTAACCTAATGAGGTATACCTATTTTAGTACAGCCTATGTAGCTGGAAGACGTGAAGGAAAGCTGTATGAGCATGAATTAATTAAGCCAGATGAATTTAAAAATTATTATGAAGAAACCAAATATGAAGCAGAAGTACTTGTTCGAAAGATTATGGACCATGTTCCTGTTACGGTCATTCGACCGGGTATCGTAAAAGGAAATACCCTAACTGGGGAAACCATTAAATTTGACGGCCCATATTTTATATTAAATTTCCTCGACAGAATCAGATACCTTCCAATTATCCCTAATATAACCAAGTCAACCTGTGTGATTAATTTGGTCCCTGTAGACTATATAATAAAAGCAACAGCTTATTTAACATTAAGTCCTAAAGGTGCTGGGAAAACCTATCATTTAACAGATCCTAATCCATATACGGTTACAGATATTTATAAGTTGTTTTTGAAAGGGTATAATGGAAAACGACCAATCGGCTATTTACCGTTTGGGCTTACAAAAATGGCTTTATCAATTAAGCCGATACGAAAGTTTCTGGGTGTGGAAGTTGAATCTCTTGATTATTTCACCTGGAAAGGAGAATTTGATTGTGCACAGGCACAGGCTGATTTAGCTGAAGGAGGCATTAAATGTCCTGATTTTAAGGAAGGTGTAGTGCCAATGGTTGAATATTACAGAGCCAATAAGAACAATCGGGCGTTTCATATAGAGATTACATAATTAGAGGAGGAACAGAGATGGAAGCCTTAAAAGAAATGGTAAATGTATATGCTCCTGCAACGGGAGAACTGATTATGCAGTATGAAGAAATGCCGGCTAGTCAAGCTGGTGAAATAATGAATAAATCCAAAAGGGCTTTTCTTTCATGGTCACAAGTAGATATAGACGAACGTTTACGCTATCTTCAGCAGTTGAGGCATACGATTGTGAATAGACTTGATGAAATTGCTGAGCTCATATCAAAGGATACAGGGAAAGTTAAAACTGATGCGTTAGTGGCTGATATCATGCCTGCCCTTGATGCTATTAATCATATTGAAAAGCATGCGAAAAAAACATTTAAAGCTCAGAAGGTTCGTACACCTTTCTTATTAATGGGTCACAAATCGAGTATTCATTATATGCCAAGAGGCTCTGTGCTTGTTATCTCACCATGGAATTATCCATTCCTCTTGGCAATGGTTCCTGTCGTATCCGCGCTTGCAGGCGGTAATACGGTTATTTTAAAACCATCAGAAGTAACACCTGCAGTGGGCAAATTAATTGAATCATTATTTGAAGAAGCTGGATTTCCTGATGAAGTTTTTCAAGTAGCACATGGCGGTAAGGAACTTGGTGCCAGTCTTACGAAGCAAAAGCCTGATTATATCTTTTTTACAGGGTCCGTAGGTACGGGACGTATTATTCAGGAAATAGCAGCACGCGATCTTATCCCAACGACTCTTGAGCTCGGTGGAAAGGATCCAATGATCGTGTTTAGCGATGCTGATTATAAGCGTGCAGCACAGGGTGCTGTTTGGGGAGCATTTACGAATAGCGGTCAAGTTTGTATGAGTGTTGAAAGATTGATTATCCAAAAGGATGCATTAGAGCCTTTCTTACAGGAGTTATTGCCAATTGTTAATCAGTTAAAGCAAGGGAATGGAAAAGAATCAGATATCGGTTCTATGACATCTATTCAGCAAATATCTATTGTAAGAGAGCATGTTGAAGATGCCCTGCTAAAAGGTGCCACCCTAATCACTGGTGATCCGCCTTCTGAATGGAATGAAAATTCCATGTTTATTAAGCCGATGGTTTTAACAAATGTTTCAGAGGATATGCTTGTGATGCAGGAGGAAACATTTGGTCCTGTTCTGCCTATACTAACTGTTGATACAGAAGAAGAAGCCATACGGGCTGCCAATCATTCCAATTACGGATTAAATGCAAGTGTTTGGACAACAAATAAGGAAAAAGGAAGGCTGACAGCTAAAAAGCTTCTATCAGGTGCTGTGTTAATTAATGATGTTTTAATAACAGTTGCCAATAATAATCTTCCTTTTGGCGGAGTTAAAGAAAGTGGAATAGGCAGGTATCATGGGGAACAGGGTCTTCGTATATTTTGTCATGAAAAAGCAGTAATGGAAGATATGGGGCTCAAAAAATCAGAGATTCAGTGGTATCCTTATGAAGGGAAATATAAACATTTCCATGCGCTGTTAACAGCCTACTTTGGTAAAAGGAAATCTATGATAAAGGTACTCAAGGAATATCTGAAATTAATAAAACTATCAAAATAAATACTCTATATGAGTAAATACTTGCGCTTGTATCCAGAAGCCAATATAATAGGTATACAAACTTCATACAAACCTTTCAAAGGGGAGTAGCGTTAGGGAAACCTAAAACAAAGTCGTCAGTACGTGGTTTTTAACCATCGGCTTTGTTGGCATTTATACAATGTCTAGCAAGACCTTTGTCAAAAAAGAATTACTTTTTTGGCATGGGTCTTTTTTGTTGGTTTGGAAAATAAAAGGAGGTTTACTTATGGATTGGGCAATATTTTTAGAGTACGCCTGGGTATTATTGGTTTTGATTGGACTTGAAGGAATTCTTGCAGCCGATAACGCAGTCGTAATGGCTGTAATGGTTAAACATCTTCCGAAGGAACAACAGAAAAAAGCATTGTTTTATGGATTGATTGGTGCGTTCGTCTTTAGGATCGGTTCCCTGTTCCTGATTTCATTACTTGTAGATTTATGGCAAATACAAGCAATTGGAGCTGTATATTTGCTCTACATTATGATTAATTATTTAGTGAAACACTATTTCTTAAAATCTGAAGATAAAGCGGTTAAGGAAAAAAAGAAATCCGGTTTCTGGATGACTGTTCTAAAGGTCGAGGTAGCGGACTTGGCATTTGCAGTTGATTCCATGCTTGCAGCTGTTGCTTTAGCTGTAACTTTACCGGCGGTAGGGTCGTTTAATATCGGCGGTATCAATGGCGGACAATTTATTGTTATGTTCCTTGGAGGATTTATTGGATTAGTTATTATGAGGTTCGCTGCAACACAATTTGTTGTATTATTGAACAAGCGACCATCTCTGGAAACAGCTGCTTTTCTAATTGTCGGCTGGGTTGGGGTTAAGCTGGCTGTCATGACATTGGCACATCCAGGTGTTGGAATTCTTGATCATCATTTCCCAGAGTCTACAACGTGGAAAATCATATTCTGGGGTGTCTTAGTATCGATTGTGGTTATTGGATACCTCGTATCAGGTAAAGATTTGAAAGCTAAAAATCAAATTGACCAGGAAATGTAAAATTACAAAGATATAAATTAATAGATTAATTGAAGATCCGGAATGCATGATTATGTGCATTCCGTTTTTTTATTTTTACACCAATTTGATAAAATTTGGGTATAACCCCTATATACGGAAATTTGTATACGTATGATATAGCATAATAGAAAAAATATATAACCAAGCATTATTTATAACTAGTGAAGAGTGAAAACATCCCACAAAGACCATACATTACAACATATGGTATAATTTGTGCAGGGATGAGGTGACATAATGCTTGGTATGCTTTTTCCGATTCTGAAAAAAAAGCAGGATTTAACAGAAATCGTACGCTTAATACAAGAAGGGGATCTGGAATTAAGAAATAATCTGCTTAAAAAATACAAACCCTTTATTAAAAAATCTGTTTCATCTGTATGCCGGCGTTATATCCGAGAAACAGATGATGAATTTAGTATTGGCCTGATAGCTTTTAACGATGCTATAGATAAGTTTTCAGCTGATAAAGGAAATGGCTTATTGCCATTTGCAGATACGGTGATTCGGAGAAGAGTTATAGATTACATAAGGTCACAATCGAAAAAAATGAATGAACTATCTTTTGAAATCAAACACTTTGCAGAAGATGAATACATACAAAGCCCCATAGAAATAGAAAAATCAATTGAAAACCATCAGAGACAATTAAACTCCGGAAATTTAAAGGATGAGATTATTCGGTATACTGAATTACTAAAAATTTTCCATATAACCTTTGACCAATTGGTTAAGCATACACCAAAGCATGTGGATGCAAGGAATAACGCCATAAAAATTGCTAAAACAATAGCAGATGAGCCTTTGATGCTTCAATATGTCATAGACAAGAAAAAATTGCCTATCAAAATGCTGGAAGAAAAAGTTGAGGTTTCAAGAAAGACAATAGAACGCAATCGCATTTATATAATAGCTATGGTGTTGATTTTAACGGGAGACTATTTGTTCTTAAAGGATTACTTGAAGGGGGTTCTTTCAAATTGAAGTGTGGAATCATTATGCAAATATCAACAACGGAAATTACTGTATTGACCCCTGAAGGCGATTTCATTAAATTGAACAAAGAACGCGAAGACTATCAAATTGGAGAAGAAATAAGGATTGATGTTACTGAGCCAAAACCAAAATTCAGCAAGAAGAATGGATGGAAATTTAAAATCCTAGTTCCAGTATTAGCAGCATCTGTTCTTTTAATAGTTAGTTTCTTTCCTGCTCTTATAACTAATTCAAAGGTATCAGCTTATGTCAGTATGGATGTTAAATCAAGTATCGAACTTGGTATTACAGACGAACTAAAAGTGGTTGAGGTAAAGGGAATTAACGAAGAAGGGAAAGAAATCATAGCAAGGCTTAAGGAATGGAAAGGCAGAGATATGGACGATGTTATTAGTGAAATGGTTGTTTTAAATCGTAGTGCAGGGCATCTTAAAACCAATTCCAATATATTGTTCTCCACCGTAATGATTGAAAAGGATAATCAAAATTTTGAAAATTCCTTACAGCAAAAATTAACTGATACTCAGGATCTCCCGCAAATTGGTAATTCTGTTATGATTGAAATGAAAAAGGCATCTGTTAAAGATAGAAAGAGAGCAACTGATAAAGGGGTTTCTACAGGAACATACCTAGAGCAAACCAATAAGAAAACCAAGAATCAGCCTTCAGCTGGAGTAAAGAAAAATGATGAAACTCAAGTAACAGAAGAAAAAAGCAATCAAAAAAATTCAAGTGTGGAAAAAGTTGGAATAAAGCAGAAAATCAGTAACACTAGTGACCCAGTCCAAATTCCGAATAAGTCTGCAGTCATTCAGGAAAATAAGCAAAAATCTGTTGAAATACCTAAAAACGCAGGTACCATTAAAAAACAGGCTAAAGCTAAATATAATGTAAAAGAGAAGGCTGTAAAACAAGAACATAAGGATATAAATTTAAAGCAAAGGCCCCACTCTAAAGACCAGCATATAAACACTGAGGTAAAAAAGGATACCATCCAGAAAGAAAGGGAAACCAATCAAAATAAAAGAGATACCGACCGAAACAATCAACAAGTAGATAAGCGAAATAAACCAAATCAGCAACCAAATCAGCAACCTTATAAAAGTCGGAAACAAGATCAGATGGACAAGCGTGATGTCCGGAAACAAGATCAGATGGACAAGCGAGATTCCCGGAAACAAGATCAGGTGGACAAGCGAGATGCCAGGAAGCAAGAGCGGATGGACAAGCGAGATGTACGGAAACCGCAGCATCAAAGAGATAAACAAGATGATCGTAATCAGAATCAAAAAAGAAAAGGTATGTACGAATAAATATAACCCATTTACATAAATAAATTCAGAAAATGTCCGGTATTTTACCGGACATTTTCTATGCCATATAGAGTTATTTAGTTTTTCCACTCATTTGTGCTTGTGCATGTTTAACAAGTTGCTTGGTTATTTCTCCACCTACTGATCCATTCGCTCGGGAGACCGTATCTGATCCTAACGTAACGCCGAATTCAGCGGCGATTTCATATTTATATTGATCAAGCATTTGCTGTACACCTGGTACCAATAATTTATTACTGCTGGACATTTCTATTCACCTCACTACATATACTGTGGATTTTTGATTCCTCCACACCATTAATATGGATGAAAAACATGATCTAATGCAATTTAAAGTATGGAGGAATAGGCATGGTTTCCCTTTTGATTAAGTTTGATTTATTGCATGAAAAAGAGTCTTGAACGAATACTAACAGCATAAAAGGAGTGTGTGTAAAAATGAAACGTAAGGCAGAAATGAATGCGGTTAATAAATTGAGTAAAACCCCTAAAAGAAATCTGCAGGAAACAGAGTTTTCCGCGGAATTTACACATGGTGAAAACCCTATGAAGGGCGCTAATCGTAATTCTAAGCGTGGTAAACAGGGAGAATAAAAAAATAGAGACTCGACGTTAGTCGAGCTCTATTTCTTTTGAAAATACCGTTGAAGGTACATAAAACAACTTGGACCCACCATGCTTTGGATGGAAGTATGCAATCAATAAGGTCGGATCTGTTGTTATTTCGCCAGTTTTTAAATAGTGATTCATATCAATAGAAAGTTCATCAATCAGTACATGTTTATACAGTTCTTTTTCATTCAAATTAAGTGCTTTAAAGTTCTCATCAACCAGATGAGGATTAGCCAAAACGGCCTGATAGATTGGAGATTTTTCATTTTTGGTCATGGAATATTCCCACCATGGTTTACGTGGTTTAAAGGTTAGTTGTGATAAATAATCCACTTTTAGTAATGAAATTAGTGTTTCAAGGCTATCGGGATTCGTTGCACCAATAAATTCGACGAGGCGCTTAAATAGATCCTCAGGCTGGTGTCCAATGCGTGACCATTTTTTCTCTTCCCAATAGCTTCCGAATTCTTGGAAGAAATCAAAAGGAGAGCTGTAAACAGTGCCTACTATATACTCCATTCCAAGATCCATTCGGTGATCATTCCAATATTTCTCCAGTACATCCTCAACCTGCTTAATTCTAATGATATCGGAAAACGGCATTACATTATTGCTGACAATTTCATATGGGGCTTGATCCATATATTGATAATCCCATTGCTTAGCCTGAGTTCTTAAGCCTGTACCGCGAAGCATTTTTAAAAAGCCCAGTTGAAGCTCCTCTGGTCGCATTTCAAACACATCATCAAAGGTTTTTCGGAAGGAGTTATAATTTTCTTCTGGAAGACCTGCGATAAGATCAAGATGCTGATCCACTTTCCCGCCGTCCTTAATCATGGTAACCGTCCGTTTTAACTTATCGAAGTTCTGTTTTCGTTTGACTAGTTCATTTGTATAATCATTTGTTGATTGGACTCCTATCTCAAAGCGAAATAGGCCGGGGGGAGCTTCTTTGTTTAAGTATTCAATTACTTCGGGCTTCATAATATCTGCTGTAATCTCAAATTGAAAAACGCAACCCGGTTCATGTTCTTTAATTAAAAATTCAAATATGTCGAGAGCATAGCTACGACTGATATTAAACGTCCGATCCATAAATTTAATCGTTTTAGCTCCATTTTTCATCAGGAATCGGATATCTTCTTTAATATCTTCTCTATTAAAGAAGCGAACGCCGGTTTCGATGGATGAAAGACAGAATTGACAGTTAAAAGGGCAACCTCGGCTTGTTTCAATATACGTAATTCGTTTGGACAAGTTAGGGATATCCTCTTCAAATCTAAATGGTGATGGAATAGACTTTAAATCTACCTTTGGAGCGGCAGGTGTCAGGATAGGTTTTTCACCTTCAAGAAACGCAATTCCCTGAACCGTGTGAAAGTCCTTATTGCCATCTATTTCAGCTAAGAGATTTTTAAATGTGGCTTCTCCTTCACCTATGACGATGAAATCAGCACCTGGGATATCTTTGAGCCAGAAAAATGGATCATATGTGACCTCTGGACCTCCAAGAACGATATAGATATCGGGATTGATTTTTTTTAGTATGGTAATAACCTTTTTGATTTCTTCCATATTCCAAATATAACAACTAAATCCGATTACATCTGGCTTTTGGTTATATAAATCTGTAACGATGTTCATTACCGGATCTTTAATGGTGTATTCAAGAATTTCTACATCGTATTCGGGTGCTGCATACGCTTTTAAATAACGAAGGGCTAAATTGGTATGAATATATTTGGCATTTAAAGTAGTTCCAATAATTCTCATGTATTTGTCATACTTCCTTTCACCGTTTGCTAACAATTCATATTATCATATTTGAGTATGGGTTTACAGTATTGGTGATATTTTACATAGGTTCTAATGTAGTACTGTTTGATTTTCAGTTGTCATTATGAGAGATGTTCGAGGAAATAATGGAGTGTATTGGTATAAGAGTGGTGGGAAAAAATAGCGATACAAAAAATCCCTCGGAATTACTTATTCCGAAGGACTACGATTCATCGATTTGGACAAATCATATTTTTGTTTATAAAAATGCAATAAGCCTTTTAATTTATAGAACATCATTTTCGTATGACGGGTATTAAACTCAATCATCGGCTGTGTGATTGACTTGACTAATGTACTAGACAGGATGATTGTAATGATCAATGAGATTGCTGCCAATAATATATAGTGTTCTGCTGTAGTGAAGTATTCATTTAAACTTGTAAATCTGAAGGTCCGGACAAAAAAGCCATGCAATAAATATACATATAGGGTTTGAGTGCCCCATCTAGTAAAGAAATAGCTACCCTTAGGTACTAGCGCCATAAAGCTCATGATCATAAGAGAATTTACGATGAAAAATCCAAAGCGCTTAAACATAGAGAGGAATGTTACCGCCTCAATTTCTGAATAAGGCTTTGACCCGAGGAGCCATTGGGAGTCTATTTCCGGAAAAAATGAAAACCATATAAAAATTACACCAAAGGATGCCAAAGCGTAAAATTTACTTTTCGCTGTGGTTATATTTTGAAAATGTTCTTTCTGTAAGTGATAACCAATCAGGAAAAACGGAAAAAAGACAAATGTCCGGGATAAACTCAGATAAGTAGAGATAGTATCAATATATCCTACAAGTAAAGCAAGCCCTATTGCTAATCCAATCCCTACTAAAGGTTTAAATTTTGTGAAGATGAAAAGCATTAAATTCCAACAGAATAGACTTAACAGAAACCATAATGACCAATTGGGTTCCAACGCTTCGAACTTAAGCGTTGATTTATCAAATAGATAATAATAATAGATCGTATAGAGGACCTGGAAAAGTAAATAGGGAAGAATCAGTTTAGTACTTAGTTTTTTTATATAGCCTTTTTTGTTAAAGCCTTTTGCAAAAAAGCCTGATAACAATATAAAAGCAGGCATATGGAAGGTATAGATTGTATTATATAGAGCATAAATCGTTTCATTTTGATCAATATATGTTCGTAAAATATGACCAAAGACAACAAAAAACATCAATATGACTTTTGCGTTGTCAAAATAACTTTCCCTCTGTCTCATAGTTGCCTCCTATTATTTCCGGAAAAATTCTTTCTATTATTCCCCTTTATAATGGTAATCAAACAATCGAAGAATGAATTAGTAAAAACATCCAATTGAACCATTATTAACAATGTGATAATCGTGTATTTCCATACTATAATCTATGTATCTGTACTATAAGAATAAAGATATCTGTTATATATAGTTTAAATGCAGAATAGCTATAGGTTTCAATATATAAATAATTCCAATTAAAACTGTATTCATTAATATTTAAATAATATTTAATAGACTAAACAAACTTTATCGTTAGGAAATAGGGAGGGAAAATAAATGACAATTCTTCCAAAAAAGAATGAACAAGGTTTTTATGAAATTCGTTTGGAATCAATAGGAGGACTTGGGGCAAACCTAGCCGGAAAAATGCTGGCTGAATCAGGTGTATTGGGGCATGGCTTAAATGGTTTCAACTTTTCATCCTATGGTTCGGAAAAAAAAGGTTCTCCTGTAAAGAGCTTTGTTCGTTTCTGTGATGCCAAAACTGAAATACGTGATCATAGCCCAATTGAAGAGCCCCATGTTATTGGTGTTTTTCATGAAGCACTTTATAAAATGGTTGATGTGGTGAGTGGTTTACGTCCGGATGGTATTGTTCTTGTTAATTCAACCCGTCAGTTCGATGAAATAAAAAATGACCTAAATCTTCAGTACGGAACGCTTGCAATCGTCGATGCACTTGGTATTGCAGTAGAAGAAAAAACAAAAGTGAACACAGCTATGCTTGGAGCTTTGTTCCGTATATGTGATTTCCTCAATCCCGAGTCCATGAAAGATGTAATTAGAAAAACATTTGAAAAGAAATATCCACATTTAGTTGAGCCAAATATCCGTACGTTTGAACGTGGCTATCATGAAGTGACGTTTAAACATTTCGAGGTACCGCAAGATGCAGAGGGCAAAAGCTTTAAAAGAGCATTACCTTTATTGGGGTACGAAACCCAAGTCATTGGCGGCACGATCATTGCTCAGGGAAATAGTATACTTAAAGACTTGTCCGGTTCCAGACAAGGTTTTTTACCTGAATGGGATGCTGAAAAATGTATACATTGTGCTGCCTGTGATACAGCTTGCCCGGATTTTTGTTTTGTCTGGGAAGAGGGAGAAGATAAGCGTGGGCGTAAGCAAATGTTTTTAACAGGGATTGATTATCAATACTGTAAAGGCTGCTTGAAATGTATTGAAGCGTGTCCGACTAGCGCCCTTCAGGAAATGCGGGAAATCTTAGGTTTTGCTGAGGAAAATACAGTGAAACAACGTAATCCTTATGTAGCAGGAGGGATGAAATGATGGCGATATCAGAAGTGGAACTAACTGAATTGGTAAAGGGTACAATGGCTGAACAAGTGACTACCTTTGAATCAGGTAATGAAATGGCCGCTATGGCTGCAGCACAAATCAATTATCATTTGATGGGGTATTTTCCAATTACTCCGTCAACTGAAATCGCTCAGTATTTAGATATTATGAAATCCAGAGGAGAACATGATATTCAATTAATCGCGGCAGATGGAGAACATGGTTCGGCAGGTATTTGTTATGGTGCTGCCGTGGCTGGAGCCAGGGTTTTTAATGCCACAAGCGCAAATGGACTTATGTATATGCTAGAGCAGCTACCGGTTCAATCAGGTACAAGATTTCCAATGGTTATGAATCTTGTTACTAGATCGATCAGTGGTCCGCTCGACATTCGGGGCGACCATTCTGATTTATATTTTGCCTTAAATACAGGTTGGATCATTTTGACAGCCAGAACACCTCAAGCTGTTTACGATATGAATATCATGGCGTTGAAAATCTCGGAGCATTCCGATGTACGTTTACCTGTTATAGTCGCTTATGATGGGTTCTTTACCTCTCATCAAAAGAGAAAAGTAAACTACTTTAAAGATAGAGAGATTGTCCAAAAATTTATTGGTGAAATGCCAACTCATTTTCCACACGTGGATATTCACAACCCGGTAACGATTGGTGCCCATATGAATGGGGATGATTTGATCAATAATCACTATCAGCAGTCTGAAGCGATGTATAAAGCCGGAGAGATTTTTACCCAGGTAGCTCGTGAATATGCTGAACTGTCAGGTCGTGAATATGGAGTATTGGATCTTTATAAGATGGAGGACGCGGAAGTTGCCTTATTCCTATTAAATTCAGCTGCCGAGACAGCCAAAGATACGGTCGATGATTTAAGAAAACAAGGAATTAAAGCTGGCGTGATCAGCCCTAACATAATTCGTCTGTTCCCGGCAGAAGAAATCAGGAAGGCTCTTAAGAATGTGAAAGTATTGTTGGTTGGCGAGAGAGCGGATTCCTATGGTGCCAATGGTCCAAACCTTACACATGAAGTGAAATCTGCCTTGCAGGAAGACCAGGATAATCATACTGCTGTGTTAAGCCGTGTGTTTGGTTTAGGAGGAAAGGATTTTTATCCGGAGGATGCAAGGGCATTTTTTGATTTGGCCTTGCAAGCATTAAATAATGGCCAGATTGAAAAAGCATTTGATTATTACGGAGTCAATCCGGGATTGCCTGATGTCCAACCACAGCCACTTTTAAAGCCGCATACCGAAGATTTATATAAAACAGGGCTCATTCAGGTCACACCTGATGAGGAGAGTGGGAAATTAAAGGTGCGTATTCCACCTTTACGCTCATTAATGAGCAAGCCGAAACGTTTGGCTTCCGGTCATGGAGCATGTCCAGGATGCGGAATTTTTCCAGCATTGGAGCTGTTCTTTAAAGGAATCGAGGGGGATGTTGTTGTTCTGTTCCAAACAGGCTGTGCCTATGTGGTAACAACGGCATATCCATATAGCTCTCATAAACAAACGATGATTCACAACTTATTCCAAAACGGGCCGGCAACTTTATCAGGTACACTTGAAGCATTTTTGGAGAAAAAACGCCGTGGTGAAATCTCAATCAGTGATGATGCGACCTTCGTTATGATCACCGGTGATGGTGGCATGGATATAGGGATGGGTTCAGCTATTGGAACTGCATTGCGCAATCACAAACTCATTATGCTTGAGTATGATAATGAGGGATATATGAATACAGGCTCGCAAATGTCCTACTCTACTCCGCTTGGTCATATGACAAGTACAACAGGTGTAGGAAGAGCGCAAAAAGGAAAAGCTTTTCATCATAAGGATACAGCTCAAATCATGGCTGCCACTGGAATACCATATGTATTTACAGGATCGGAAGCTTTCCCGCAGGATTTAATTAAGAAAGCGGCAAAGGCACAATGGTATGCACAGAATGTAGGTACCGTTTATGGCAAAATATTAATCACCTGTCCTTTGAATTGGAAAGCAGAAGAACGCTTTGGTGCCAAGATTATGGAAGCGGCAGTAAACTCATGTTTCTTCCCTCTATATGAAGTAGAGAATGGTGAAACGACCATTACTTATAATCCAGAAACGAGGAAAAAACGGATTCAACTATCTGAATGGTTAACATATATGGGGAAAACAAAGCATCTGCTGCAAGAAGAAAATGCAGGTATGCTTGAAGAATTTGAACAAGAAGTGGATAGAAGATGGAACAGATTGCTGGCTAAGCATGAAAATCCATCCCTTTAATAGTGTTTTAAAAGCCTGAAGAGATTCTATAAGATATTTCTTCAGGTTTTTTTATATTTTAATCTATACCATAAGGAGGTATTTAGTCTGATTCTGATTGTTCAAAAAGGTTTTTCCATAATTTTGTAGAATAAGTATCTTATTATGTCACAGGTATTAGGAGGATTCCCTTGGCTGATATGGATTTGAATGATAAGGAAGTAAAGATTAAAGAAAAAAATACGACCTTGAAAAATGATTACGAGACATGGGAGCATTTTTTTAACTCATTTACAAAAGCAATCATTGTTACTGATTTTGAAATGCAAATCATATCTCAGAATGAGCAGGCAATCAAGTTATACCATCAGTTAGGCCGAGAGGGTAAACCAGGAAATCTTCGGGACTTTTTTATCTCAGTTTCAAAAGAGGTGGTTGATAATCAACTCAGAAACGTGAAACAGCATGGTTTTTCAAATCATATATGGTCAGTAAGGAATTCTGGTGACACCTGCTCAGTTAAACTTGAACTTAATGGACTTTTGGATTCATATTCTAAAAAAATTATTTATATGTTAATCCCATTTAAAACAGAACATATAAGGGATCATGTAAAACAGGATAATTTATATGTAGATATTATTAATGATTTAAAGTGCTATATTGTTATCCATACAAAAGAAGGAATCATCGTGGATGGTAATAAAGCCTTTTGTGGGTTGGTCAAAATTGAGAGATCGAAAATTCTAGGCAAAAGTATTTATCAATTTATTACTGCCGCCGATAAAGATAACTTTGATACTGTTATCAAGCATCTATCATCTGGAAATTCCCATTTTAATTTATTTCAGCTTTATCTCGACTCAAAGGAAATCACATATCAATATACTACACAATTTAATTTTTACAGTGGATTGTACTATACGATTATTTATGATGTTCTTAAAGAATCAGAGCAAAATCACTATTTAATAGAAGGAATTCAAAGTGTGTTTTGTCAATCCGTGGATGGAATAATCATGCTGGACTCTAAAGGAATCATTGTACAGGCTAATGAGCAAGCCTGCATGTTGTTTGAGAAAACGCAGGTGGAAATAATTAATACGAATATAGAGAATATTGCGGGTGAAAAGATAAATACGCTTTTTACCTTGGGAGATCAAGAGAGTTCTGAGCTGATTTACAGTTCATCGAGTGGGAAAAAAAAGATTATAGAATTAACAAAAAAGCAGATTAGCAAAAGTCCTTATACTCTTTTAATTTGTAAAGATATTAGTGAAAAGTGGGAGATTGAGCAGGAACTTCTTATCTCGGAAAATAAATTCAAGAAAATTTTTGACGGTACCTTTGATGGCATTATGATTTGGGGAGCAGACGGGGAAATATATGATATTAATGAACCAGGTGCTGCAATTATAGGGGCTTCTATTGATCATATCCAAAACAAAAACTTCCATGAAATATTCGAACTGACTGAACATCAGATGAAACATTTACAAAGACATATATCCTTGATCAATAAAAATAAGCATCATCATTTTGTGTGTGAGCTTACATGCAGGGATGGGCTAAATAAACAACTGGATTTTTCATCGAGACTGGATGTTATACCGGGTAAGAATCTGACCATTTTTAGAGATGTAACAGATAAGATTCGTATGGAGGAACAATTAAAAAAATCAGATACATTGAATGTTGTAGGTGAGCTGGCAGCCGGTATTGCTCATGAAATCAGGAATCCTATGACAGCTTTGAAAGGTTTTATTCAATTGCTGGAAGGCAGCTTGAATGGCGAATTTTCAACCTATTTCCAGGTTATTTCTTCAGAATTACAAAGAATCGAAACAATCATTACAGATTTTTTAATCCTTGCAAAGCCACAGGCAGTTTCCTATCAAATTAAACAGGTAAATACCATAATCGCAAATACGTTGGATCTGCTAAGTGCGCAAGCATCTATGCATAATATTCAATTCCACACACATTTTTCTAAAATACCACCCATCCATTGTGAGAGTAACCAACTTAAACAAGTTTTTATAAATTTAATCAAAAACTCTATAGAGGCTATGCCTGCAGGAGGGTTTATTGATATCACAACAGAATTATTTTTTGATAGCCATGTATTAATATCGATACAGGACTATGGAACCGGAATCCCTGAAACTGTTCTTGATAAATTGGGAGAACCATTCTATACAACTAAAGAAAAGGGGACAGGTCTAGGATTGATGGTTACCTACAAAATCATTGAAGAGCACGCCGGTTGGATTGAAGTAGCCAGTGAAGAAGGGAAAGGAACTCTGTTTCAAATCTATCTGCCTATTAATCATGAGTTCACTTAAGAGAAAAAGTTAGAATAGGATGGTAAAATGGAAACTCTTCTGGTTTATAAGGGTTTCTTATTTTTATTTATTGGAAGGGGAGACAGATTCTTTAATAACAGACTGAAATAATTCTTATTTTTTGTCTTTTTTTGCGATTGTATTTACATTATTTTAAGATTCTGACATAATACCACTTAATGTTATTTTTTTAGTGAATAAGAAGGAGGAGCTTTTCTTGCAGAATCAAAAAGATTGGCTGGAAACTGCCATAAGAAACAAAAGAGAACAAATGATTAGCCATGCTAGGAACAATGGCCTTCTTGATGAAGGTACATTAAATCTGAGTCGGCAGCTTGATCAGTTAATTCTTGAGCATATTAGAATGAAATACTCAATAACAAATTATTAAATAACCAAGGAATGCGTAAAGGTAAAAGCAAGGGTTCTATGACATAAACGTATTTACCATTTAACTATTTACATATGTTTTTTTGGTTGAAAACTAACTAGTAAAACAGTGTAATACTAGGATAGGTATAATCAATTCTAGAAAAGATATCTCTACCTGGTCGTAAAGTGCATTTTAACCCAGGCCGACTTATATATACTCCTTTTCTATGTGCATTTTAGGCTGTAATTATGAATGCAGAAAATAACCCCTTTTCTAAATGATCACAGTGGAAGGAATAGGTATAAACATATACTTCCGTCACTTATCCTCAGGCGAGACCTTCTCCATATTCGTTTATTAACCCTATTTTTCAGGTTAAGCATGAGTCCTTTTTACTGGGAATAGAATAGCTTATACTTAACCAATCATCATTACAGCACGATTTGGATGACTGAATCTCATCCTGCGAATAGATGAAATGACTGCTTGGACCTAAAGGATGTTCCTTGTAAGAGATCTATTTATACAGAGCAATAACTAACAAAGGAACAGACATTAGAAGATTTATTTTGTACTTCAGGAAATATAATCTCTTCGTTTGCATAAGGTTATACATCATCAATAAAGGGAATAGTGTCACCAAAATATTAGGATTTCTGCAAATGAACTGGAAATGAAAAAAGAAAGGTAAATACTAGGTTATTACGACTATCTGGATGATTATAAAGTTTTACTTTTTAATAGGAAAGAAGTATAATTACGCGGATGATAATAGTGAATTTTAACCGTTAATTGTGGGTGATTAAATATGGAAGAACAAAATCAATCTCTAAAAGTATTTATAGTTCTGTCGAGGGCTTATCGGGCTATCAGTGACTATACCAACAAATATATCCAAGCCTCAGGTGTAAATCCAACCGAATTTGCTGTCCTTGAGCTACTCTACCATAAAGGTGATCAACCAATGCAGCATATAGGGGATAAAATCCTGCTTGCCAGTGGAAGTATCACTTATGTAGTAGATAAACTGGAAAAAAAGCAATTACTAAAAAGGATTGCATGTCCCAATGATCGAAGAGTAACATTTGCGCAAATTACGGAAAAGGGCAAGGAATTCCTGGAAGGAATTTTCCCAGAGCATCAGGAACGAATTGAGCATTTAATGGATGGGTTAACGGTTGAAGAGAAAGCAACGGTGATTGAGCTTCTGAAAAGGATAGGTAAATCCGTACCGTTAAGTAAATAATCCATTATTACCTATATAAGCAAATAAAAGTGAACTAAAAGAATAAGATAGACTGGCTGTCGAAATAACCGGCAGTTATTTTTTTGCCTAAAATTTGAAGGAAATAAACTGGTTCATTAATGAATCAAGGAGTTAAGAGGTAAACGTAACTTTCTTTCATTTATGAATATACCCTATATTCACCAGAAAAATATTTGGTCATAAACAGAATCAACCCGCATACAGTGAGTAGTAAGCGGGGAGGGACAAGGGTGGATCGTCAATATGTAAGTATTTTTCAAGTTGCAGCTGTTTATGTTGGAACGGTTATTGGAGCGGGTTTTGCAACTGGAAAGGAAATATATGAATTTTTTACCCAATATGGACTTTATGGCCTATTTGGGATTCTTCTTTCGGGATTTATTTTTATTCGGATTGGCAGAAAAATAATGATTGTAGCTTTACATAGAAATATTAAAAATTATATGGAATTTAATGATTGGTTATTTGGTAAACGTATATCCTTTTTTGTTAATATCATTTTTATGGGCATGTTGTTTGGAGTTACAGGTGTAATGATGTCAGGAGTTGGCGGCCTATTTGAAGAGCAATTGGGATTTTCTAAAATAGGTGGCATGCTTTTTACTACATTTCTATCAATTGTTGTCATGAGCTGGGGAACTAAAGGTTTATTATCTATTAACACCTTTGTGGTACCGGCAATGATTATTTTTAATTTAATCCTTATGTTTGCTTCATTATTCCAAATGAATCCTGTTCAAAGTCTGCTAACCATTCCTGATGAAGTAAGCTGGAAGATGGTCTTATCGCCCTTCTCCTATACGGCATTTAACCTTGCTTTGACACAGGCTGTTTTGGTTCCATTGGCTGCCGAAATAAAGGATGAAAATATTATTCGAAAAGGTGCAAATTTAGGAGGATTTATTTTATCCGTTGTTTTGGTAAGCTGCCATATTTCTTTATCCTCCATACCAGGGATTGAACAGATTAACATTCCTACGGCTTATGTCATGAAACATATTGCGCCTTTTTTATATGGACTCTATTTATTCATTATTTTTGGAGAAATTTTTTCAACCTTGATTGGGAATGCCTTTGGACTTGAAAGGCAACTTAAAAAAGCAACGGAATTGCCTTCCTGGTCTCTATATGTAGGGATTTTTGCCATAAGTTTAATGATTGGCCAAATTGAATATGGTCCTTTGATCTCTATATTGTATCCGATTTTTGGATATATTAGTTTAACCTTTTTGCTGTTAATAACTGTAAGGAAGTGAATGTCAGCTATGATTTATGCTGTTTTAGAAATTGATTTATAAAAAGACAAAAAGAAAAGAGAAGGGATAGTCCCCTCTCTTTAGAACGGTCAATACCGTAGGCACATTATAATGTTAAAATAATCGGCTCATTCTTTGTCACTATGATAGTATGTTCACATTGTGCAACCAAGCTTTTGTCACTCGTGATAAATGTCCATCCATCACCGGCTTCTGTAACCATGGTTGCTTTTGTAGAGATAAACGGTTCAACGGCCAATACTGTACCTTCATGAAGAAGATCTGAATCCCATGGGTCAAAATAGTTTAAAATATGATCCGGTTTTTCATGCAGGCTTCTACCTATTCCATGGCCGGTTAAATTTTTGATGACAGTGAATCCATTTTGTTTTGCTGTATTGAAGACAGCTTTACCAATTTGGTTTTTCTTGGAGCCTGCTTTAGCTTTGCTGATTCCCTGATAAAAAGCATCAACTGCGCATTGGCATAATTTTTCTTTTTCACTAGTTGCAGTGCCAACAGGGAACGAAATTCCTGTGTCCCCATAATATCCATTTAATACTGCAGAGACGTCGATATTTACCATATCGCCTTCGTTTATTATACGTTTTCCTGGTATTCCATGAGCAACTTCTTCGTTTACACTGATACATGTAAAACCGGGAAAATCATACTCATTTTTAGGTGCAGAAACAGCTCCGGTTTCTTCAAATATTTTCTTTGCAATTAAATCAAGCTCCAGTGTTGTAATACCGGGAACGGTAGCTAATTTCATTGCTTCCCTGACACGTGAAACAACTGCACCTACTGCTTTTAATCCTTCTAAATCTTTTTCGTTTTTTACAATCATGATACTAAACCCGCTTTCTGTAATGCTCTTCATTAATATGAAAAGTTTAGTGAAAGGTTCCAAATGGAATCGATTCTCACTATTATATCTAAGTTTTTCACAAATTTAAAGTAAGGGAAATTAATGGGACAAGAAGAAAACGAGGCAAGTAGCCCCGTTCTCGAATTATTCATATATGATTTTATAATTTTTATGGTTAACGACTGTCTTTTCTTCTAATTCAAGGTCATGAAAATTCTCCATTAAAGTTAAATCCACAATCACAGAGTTTTCATTCACTTTTTCTACAATCCCACGTAATCCATCGCGGAATTCAATTATATTGCCTACATCAGCCTTTTTCATCATGTTCACACCTTTTCAATTTATTAAAGTTATCAACAGATCTTGATTAGTAAACTAATATCCTTGCAATTTCGGGATTCGTAAGTCTACTTAAGAAGAAATTATCCCTACTATTTAGCTTATGCAGAATAGTATTGTAATTATAGTATAAATTGTGATTAATTGGAATGTTAAAAGAATAAATAGTCTTTATATTTTCGCTTCTATGGAATACTTGTTTAATGTAGGGGTTTAAGAGTATCATGTTTTGTATATATAGGAGGTTTTACGAATGAATAAAGAAGAAATCCAATCCATATTTGATCAATTGAAAAATGGAGAAATAGATAAACTTGAAGTTGCCAAGCAGGACTTCATGGCTTTTCGATCTGTGCTTGTAGAAAGAGAAGATTTTAAACACTTTCGGGGAACAGCTCATATAGGTGGAGGGGTGACCTATCATTACTTAGAGGAGCCCAGAAGTTAAATAGAAATCGACAAGAGGATGGGACATAACTTATAAACGATTTTGAAAAGACGAACGATATCTGATTTATTGACTTTGTTATTTATTAAAGAGTTAAGTTGGAAAAGTTCGTTCCATTGCGCGCTTACTCCACTCGCTTTCCGCGGGGAGGAAGCTGAGCCTCCGTTACTTCCCGCAGGAGTCGGTGGCTTCCGCTCCATTCCACTAAGTTTAATAATGGTATACAGAAGTAAATAAATAAAAATCCGAACTATTAGGCGAAATATTTATTAAAATATCAGTTAATAGATCGGATTTATATTGACTGAAATACTTATGTCCCACCCTCTTGTTGGCATTTTAATGAAAACGTCCTTATTTAATAAACACATCTGGATGTATTTCAAGGTAATGCTTTAGTTTTTTTAGCGCCATCCGTCTCCAAGATTTCACTGTTGCATACGTTGTGTGGTATTCGTAAGCGATATCTGTGATGGTTTTACCAAATTGAATGTATTCAGCCAACCAAATATATTGGTTATCCGTTAAGGAAATTAGAAAAGGTTTAGGGAAGTACCATTCCAAGAAGGAAACATCTTCTTCAACCTTTAATAAATTCCAATACTCCGGTGATTTTTTTACCTCTCTCCCGTTTATTTTAGTGGACTTGCAAAGCTGTATAAGCATTTTACCTTGTATGGACTTGTAGGCATAGGATAGAAACTGTCCTTTTTCAGGGTTGAAATTTTGACTGGCTTCCCAAAGTGCAATTAATCCTATTTGGTAAAATTCATCTTTTTCACAAATAATATTAAGCTTTCTCATAATATGATGAATTAACGGATTATATTGGTTAACTAATGATTCGAAATCTTCCATACTCGCGTGATCCTGCCCTATGAGGAGCGACCTCTAAATTCCCGGGTATCTTTAAAGTACGCTTAAAAATTCTTTCTGTAAAAAAAGCAAATCTGAAAATCTGTTCAGTTTTTTGAAAATAATGATGATAAATTTAATTAAAATAGTCATATTTTTAAAGAATATGGATTCCTACAACAAAATCTACCCATTTAAATTTAAAAGAGAGGATTGAATACAATGAAATTTCAGGATCAAGTTGTGTTAGTAACAGGTGCTGCAAATGGAATTGGTAAAGAAATCGCATTGCAATATGCAAATAAAGGCGCGAAGGTTGTTTTAACCGATATGGATGTGGAAGCTGGAAAGAAAATAGAAGCTGAACTATTGGCAATGGGAAAAGTTGCTTTATTTGTTGAGGCTGATCTCAGCAAAGAGAATGATTGTCTTCATATAATGGAAATAATCAGGGGTGAGTGGAATAGATTGAACATTATAGTAAACAATGCAGGTATCAGTGAATTCACTTCATTATTAGAAATGACAACAGAGAATTGGGATCGCATTATCAATACCAATTTACGAAGTGTATTTATTTTGTCAAGAGAAGGAGCCAAGTTGATGACTGGAAGGGGTGGTTCTATTATTAATATTGCATCAACTCGAGCTATACAATCTGAACCGAATTCAGAAGCATATGCTGCATCCAAAGGTGGAATCCTAGCTCTAACTCACGCTCTCAGCGCATCATTAGCCAAAAAGGGTATTCGAGTTAACAGTATTAGCCCTGGGTGGATTCAAACGACTGATTACACTGGTTTACGTGAGATAGATCACGCCCAGCATTTTTCGGGTAGGGTAGGTAAGCCGATAGATATAGCAAAAGCATGTTTATTCTTAAGCGATTCAGAGAACGATTTTATTAATGGAGAGAATCTGGTTATTGATGGTGGAATGACAAGGAAAATGATTTATGAAGATTGAAAATATGAATATAAAACAGAATAGAAAGGTTCTTCAAATTTGTCATTAGAAATACCTTTGTTGTAAAATCGATAGGAAATACAATATATAGATATTTCTCCAAGCTATGTGAAATTTAGTTGTAGAATTGCTTATCTGTGTGCAAACACTTTACTGAATAAATTCATTGTATATAGGATTCTGGTATATATAGGAAACGAATCTTATATTTATTGAAAGACTATGTTTCAATTAATCTTACAGCTGAGATATATTTATGGTTCTTAATTTATAAAAGCAGTTGAACAATTTTAATTTTTCAGGTACATTTCTCTTATAGGGTTTTACTCTATATTGTGAGAAAAGCTACATAATTTCGACTGTTCATCCTTTTATACATAGGACCGGTTGAAACTGGGTAAAATCATAAGATGTAAGCAGCTAGAATTCGTATAGCTAAAACAAAATAATTATTAATAAAGGAGCTCGATTACTTATGGTACAAAAAACTTTTCATGTAACTGCAGAAACAGGAATTCATGCTCGTCCAGCAACATTGCTTGTACAAGCAGCAGGTAAATTCAACTCTGATATCAACCTTGAATATAAAGAAAAGAAAGTTAATCTTAAATCAATTATGGGTGTTATGTCTTTAGGAATCGGCAGTGGTTCAGATATTACAATTATCGCTGAAGGAAATGACGAACAAGATGCATTAAATGCCATTGAGGAAACATTAACAAAAGAAGGATTGGCTAAGTAATGACAACGATGTTAAACGGGATAGCGGCATCTAATGGAATTGTCATAGCAAAAGCTTATCGTTTAATGGAGCCTGACTTAACTGTAACAAAAAGCACGATTAATGAAGTGGATACCGAATTAACTCGTCTTGAAGAGGCGGTTAATAAGGCTCAGACCGAATTAGAAACAATTCGTGAAAAAGTCAAAACAGAACAAGGTGAAGATAAAGCAGCTATTTTTGATGCTCATATACTTGTTTTGAATGACCCTGAATTGCTTGGTGCAGTACAAGAGAAAGTTAAGTCTGAAAAAATTAACTCTGAATTTGCTATGCGCGAAATTGCTGATATGTTCATAACCATGTTTGAACAAATGGATAATGAATATATGAAAGAAAGAGCAGCTGATATTCGTGATGTAACAAAACGGGTAATCAGTCATCTTCTTGGCGTACAAATACCAAATCCAAGTATGATTGCTGAAGAAGTGATTGTTGTGTCCGAGGATTTAACTCCTTCAGATACAGCTCAATTAAACAGAGAATTTGTTAAAGGCTTTACAACTGATATTGGTGGACGTACTTCTCACTCTGCAATTATGGCACGCTCGCTTGAAATTCCAGCAGTTGTTGGGACTAAACAGGCAACTGAAACTATTCAAAACGGCGATATGATTATACTTGATGGGCTGAAAGGTGAAGTACATATTAATCCGACACCTGAATTGATTGAGGAATACAAAAAAGCTGCTGATGCATATGCACAGCAGAAACTTGAGTGGGCTAAGCTTGTTAACGAAAAAACGGTAACGGCAGATGGCCATCATATAGAATTAGCAGCGAACATTGGTACTCCTAAAGATCTTGAAGGTGTTAAAGCAAATGGTGCTGAGGCTGTAGGCTTATACAGAACAGAATTCTTGTACATGGGAAGAGATAATCTTCCGGGAGAAGAAGAACAGTTTGAATCCTATAAAGCTGTACTTGAAGGGATGGAAGGTAAGCCTGTTGTTGTACGCACATTGGATATTGGTGGAGATAAGGAGCTTCCTTATCTAGATCTTCCGAAAGAAATGAATCCGTTCCTTGGATTCCGCGCTATTCGATTGTGTCTTGAGGAACTGCCGATTTTCAGAACGCAGCTTAGAGCACTTTTACGGGCAAGTGTGTATGGGAATTTAAGAATTATGTTCCCGATGATTGCCACTTTAGATGAATTCAGATCAGCCAAAAAGGTTCTTGAAGAAGAAAAAGCGAAATTAATTGAAGAAGGTATTGAAGTATCAGATTCTATTCAATTGGGAATCATGGTGGAAATCCCTTCAACTGCGGTAATCGCAGATCAATTTGCTAAGGAAGTAGATTTCTTCAGCATTGGTACGAATGACTTGATTCAATATACAATGGCTGCAGATAGAATGAACGAACGTGTATCTTACTTGTACCAACCGTATAATCCTGCTATTTTACGTTTAGTAAAAATGGTGATTGAAGCTGCACATAAAGAAGGCAAATGGGCTGGAATGTGTGGAGAAATGGCTGGGGATGAACTGGCGATTCCGTTGCTTGTTGGATTAGGATTGGACGAGTTTTCAATGAGTGCAACATCTGTTCTGCGTGCACGTTCCCAAATTAAAACACTTACTAGAACCGAAATGAAAGATCTGGCTGAAAAAGCTATTCAAATGCAGACATCAGCAGAAATTGTTGAAATGGTTAAAGAAGCTACAGCTCAAAAATAGTTTCAATAAAAATAGAAATACAGGTTTATTTATTTGAATGTAGGGGTACATTAAAGGTGGACACAAAACAGCAACATGCTTTTAGTGACCCCCCTTTCTTAATCAACTGGTTTTCCAGTTGATTTTTTTTGCTATTATAGAGGTATAGGAGGGAGCGTTATGATGAATTTACAGATTGGTTTTATCGGTATTGGTGTAATGGGTAAAAGTATGGCAATGAATATAATGAAGGCGGGATACCCTGTCAGTGTTTATTCCAGAACAAAGTCCAAATGTGAGCCATTGCTTTTGGAAGGTGCAGATTGGAAGGAGTCCCCCCGTGCAATCGCTGAGGAAGCCGATGTTATTATTACGATGGTTGGCTATCCTTCTGACGTTGAAGAGATCTATCTAGGGTCGGAAGGCTTATTAAAATATGCCAAGCCGGGTACTTATTTAATTGATATGACCACTTCAGCTCCGTCTTTGGCAAAAAAGTTATATGCGGCGGGTAAGGATTTAGGATTGCATGTCCTTGATGCGCCTGTCTCCGGAGGAGATATTGGTGCAAAAAATGCTAATCTTGCCATTATGGTTGGCGGTGATCAATCGGATTTTGAGAGCATGATGCCTGTATTTAAAGCAATGGGGACAAATATTAACCATCAGGGAGATGCTGGCTCGGGCCAACATACTAAACTATGCAACCAGATAGCCATTGCTACGAATATGATTGGTGTATGTGAAGCGATCGTTTATGCCGAAAAATCAGGCCTGGATCCGGAAACAGTTTTGAAAAGCATATCTACTGGTGCTGCTGGCAGTTTTTCCTTAACCAATTTGGCGCCTAGGATATTAAAGGGTGATTTTGAACCGGGATTTTATATCAAACATTTCTTAAAAGACCTAAAAATTGCATTAGAAGAAATTGAACGATTAGGTCTTGATTTTCCAGGACTGACTTTAGCCAAAGCTATGTATGAAAAATTAGCGGATATGGGAGAAGAGAACCGTGGAACACAAGCCTTGTATAAATACTATACTGAGGCATCCAATCAGTAACTTAGTTTTATTAAAACAAAGAAGCATTTCGAAAAGGGATCATGCCTCTAACGAAATGCTTCTTGTTATTTTATCTGCTGGATTAGAAAATGTTCAAGTCTGTTTAACCCTTCTTTAAGCTGTTCCATGGAAACAGCATATGATAAACGGAAATATCCTTCTCCGTATTCCGAAAAAGCCGATCCAGGTATAACAGCTACTTTTTCAGCCTGAACCAGTTTGAGGGCAAAATCGAGTGAATTTTTAAAGGCATCCGGTATTTTAATAAAAAAGTAAAATGCGCCATCCGGTAATACAGTCTGGAGATTCATGGCTGTAAGTCTATTAAAAACATAATCACGGCGGTTTTTATATTCTTCTCTCATAGCAGCTGGATCATGTTCGCCGTTCCTCATAGCCTCCAGTGCAGCCATCTGTGAGACAGAGGAGGCGCAGGATACATTATATTGATGAACCTTGATCATATGCTTAACAATTGCTTTTGGTGCCATCAGAAAGCCGATTCGCCAACCGGTCATGGAGTGTGACTTTGATAGACCATTTATTGTTATGGTTTGCTCTCTTATAATGGAACCAATCGATGTATGATTTCTGTCCAAAGTTAATTCACTATAGATTTCATCAGCCAGGATAAAAATATCTTTCCCTCTAACAAGGTCAGCAATTTCCTCCAGTTCCTCTCTCGTTAATGATACCCCGGTTGGGTTCGATGGATAGGGAA
Source organism: Pradoshia sp. Z6_59 (assembly GCF_058267515.1). Taxonomy (NCBI): domain Bacteria; kingdom Bacillati; phylum Bacillota; class Bacilli; order Caryophanales; family Bacillaceae; genus Pradoshia; species Pradoshia sp. Z6_59. The sequence continues at coordinate 18,825 of NZ_JBZCPP010000006.1, read as the reverse complement.
GAACAATGCATTTTGTTTTTTCAGTTAGGCGTTCTGTGATTAATTGTGGAGTTAATTTAAAGGAGGTGCTTCTTGTATCAACATGGACTGCTTTTCCCCCTGCTAAGTGAATTAATGGTTCATAACCGGGATATACAGGGCCAGGCAGAATGACTTCATCTCCGGGTGTTAAAATAGTCCTGAAGGCAATATCAATCGCCTGGCTTGCTCCTACGGTAATCAAAATTTCATCATCCGGATTATATTCAAGTGAATAATGGCTATACATAAATTTTGATACTTCTTGCCGGAGATCGAGTAAACCGGCATTGTGGGTGTAGGTAGTACAATCATTTTGAATGGCGTCTATTGCTTTATCTTTTATATGTAAGGGTGTTGGGAAGTCAGGTAATCCTATTGTAAAGGACAGGACATCATCAATATCAGATACCATATTATAAAACTGTCGAATACCGGATATTTCTATCTCTTTTACATGAGGATTAATTAAGTGTTCCATTCCAGGTCTTACCTCCTAATTACAGTTCTTATCTTTATTATTATAAGGTTGCTTTATGAAAGTGTACACTATCCTACTCCAAATGGTTTTTATACAAAATCGGGTGAATGATGCATACATGGATTTGGAATACTATGGATACTTCGTTTTGCGTAGCTGGGGGGGTAGGGTGTGTACCGAATACTTGCTAAAGATCAAACTGATGGTATGAAGGAAATAAATTTGGAGGACTTACAGAATCAGGAATATAGCCTCGTATGGATTGATATCCTCGCACCGCAAGAATATGAGGCTAATATACTCCGGACGTATTTTAATTTTCACCCTCTCACTATAGAGGACTGTCTTGATCGAATTAACCAGAGACCTAAAGTGGATTTTTATCCATCCTATATGTTTTTTGTCATTCATTCCTTAAATGGAAACCTCGAAAGAAATGAGATTGATATTTACGTAAATGAAAGATCAATCGTAACTGTTCATGAAGATCATATTGAGGAAATAGATAAGGTATGGGAAGTAACAGATCAACTGGATAATTCTATCCATATCCTGCATAGAATTATTGATGCAGTCGTAGATGCCTATATTCCAAAGGCCTATCAAATAGAAGAACAATTAAATATCTTGGAAGACCACCTGCAGCAGCATTCTCTTCATAATGATCCAATGAGTCAGTTGTACGAAATTAGAACGATGATTTCGCAACTAAGAAGAATTATCCTGCCCATGAATGATTTGATGTACAGAATTATTCATTCTGAGAGAATCAGTGCCCTTTCTGAACATCATCATTACCTTAATGATGTGTATGATCATTTATTGAAATTAAAAGAATTGGTTGATGGCTATAAAGAGTTCTCAACTGATCTGAGAGATAGTTATATGGCGGTCAGTTCAAACAAAATGAATGAAACAATGATGACCTTGACAATTATTACGACTATTTTCATGCCATTAACATTTATTGCAGGTTTATATGGTATGAATTTTACTGAAATGCCTGGTTTAACATTTCGGAATGGTTTTTGGTATGTCCTTCTGTTTATGATCATCATCACAGTTATAATGATGATTCTTTTTATGCTAAAAGGATGGTTATTCCGAAGGCTGTACAGAAAGGAAAATAAATAGCGGCTTTTAGCTCTATGGTATTTAGAACTAAAACCGCTTAGGTCATGTGTACAGGACTAGGTCCTTTATTTATATTAATACCCGTAATCCCAATCGATTTCTTCTGGATGCCACATAGTAAGCTGAGGAGTTGCGTAAGATTCGTCCGTTTGGTTATGTGTGTATTTTTCAACTTCGCTAAGTTGAATATTCTCTAAACAAGTAATAACATGGTTATCTTCATATAAAATGGCAGTACCTTTCATTAGTCGTACCCCTTCTTTCCAGCATATTGATTTAAGTTATGCTTCTATCTGTATAATAGTCCTCATCTGTTAAAGCGTCTATAACATTGAGCAATGTTTCACAAAATAAACACTATTTTCGACTTGATTTTAAATAGTAATAAAAAATTGATCATTTAAGCCGATACTAAAAAGAAGGCTTTATCTTACTGCAATTAATCGTAAGAGATATGGAAAGGCGCTGTTAAAAATGAATGAACAACAAAAAGGAATCCTGTTAGAGAGCGGAACAAATGAGTTGGAAATCGTGGAATTTGGTATTGGGGAGCATAAATTTGGAATTAATGTTATTAAAGTTAAAGAAATTATTAACCCAGTGCGGATTACCGGTGTTCCACAAACACATCAACATGTTGAAGGAATCATTGAACTTCGTGGAGAGATACTGCCTGTAGTAGATATTGCCAGTGCATTAAATCTTCCGGCATCCCAATCTCCTGAAAAGGATAAATTTATAGTGACTGAGTTTAATAAAATGAAGGTCATTTTTCATGTACATACCGTTACTCAAATTCATAGAATTTCATGGAACCAAATAGAAAAACCATCTGATATGTACCAGGGTTTGGATAGTCAGATTACTGGTGTCATTAAAATGAATAATGAAATGCTTTTATTGCTTGATTATGAAAAAATTATTTTGGAAATTAATTCAGAATCAGGAATAACCGTTAATCAGATTCAAAAATTAGGAGTTAGAGAACGATCTGATAAGCGTTTATTAATTGCTGAGGATTCACCGCTGTTGCGGAAGCTGTTGATGCAGACATTAAAAGAAGCCGGTTATGAACAACTCGATTTCTTTGAAAATGGCCAGGAAGCGCTAACCTTTTTAGAAGGTAAGGCACAAGCAGGAGGCATACTGAATGAAATACATTTGGTAATTACAGATATTGAAATGCCACAAATGGATGGTCACCATCTAACCAAACGAATTAAAGAAAATCCTGCCTTGTCAGATCTGCCTGTTATCATTTTTTCATCATTAATTACGGACGATTTAAGGCATAAGGGAGAGTTGGTAGGAGCAGATGCGCAAATTAGTAAACCAGAAATAGTTGAATTGGTCAAACAGTTAGACAAACTATTGCAAAAGTAAAGCTGCTGAACCATTTGTTCAGCAGCTTTACTTTTTCCAATTTTGATATGGATAGGATTCACCAAGACGCGTAAAAGTCGGTTTTTGGTATTTCTTTTTATAATCTTTAGCGCGATCATTATCTGTATTTTCCTTGCATCCTGTATAAGACATCAATAGTTTTTTTGCTTTAGATAAGGAAAGACGTGAAGAGGGGTTTCTTACCTCTTTTGATAAATGACCAAGATGTGTTAATGTTTGAAAGTCGTCCTTTGAGGGCGGAATATGGAATGTATACTTTCCGCATTGTATCAGTACATCTGATTGTTGGAAGCTTAAATGAGGATGGTCTGAATATTGCAGGCCTATTTTCTTTGCTTTTCCTTCTTCAAGCATTTTAATAATCGTTTTTTTCTTTAGGTTGTATAGAAATTTAGGGTCTGATGCAGTTTTTGCATGTCTATTCACAGAATAAATCGCTTCTCCTAGGTCATCGGCAGTAAAACAGGTGGGATTAGGTAGATTCCCATTATTTTGATTCATAAATGTTCCTTTCTTCTAAGAATATTTCATGATAATAAGTAAAAGCATATAACTGATTATAACGTGTTCTGCTATGGGATAAAAGGAAAAACGTTTTATATCTTACTTAAACGAATATATGTTCAAAACAGACTACCCGAGAAATTGAAGGTATAAGAATTATGAAAGTGAGTGTGATACGTTGCAAAAGCTGCTACTTACTGGATGCGGAGGGGCAATGGGTGCGTTAGCTCGATACGGGATTAGCTTATTGCCCCCTTCTTCTGGCAGTCCTATTCCGTTTAACACCTTATTCATAAATGGTTTTGGAAGCTTTGTTTTAGCTTTTCTCACCTATTCGCTATTTAAAAATCAGGGAAATGAAAGATTGAAATTATTTTTTGGAACCGGATTATGTGGAGGGTTTACAACGATGAGTAGTTTTGCATTGGAAGTAACCAATCTCGCAGCAACTAATCCCCTATATAGTCTTTTTTATTTATTACTGAGTATGATTGCAGGTCTCTTATTGGCATGGTTAGGATTTATTATGTCCAGTTGGATAAAGAGGGAAGCACGTTGATTATATTAATTGTGATAGGTGGTTTTCTCGGAACGTGTTTAAGATATATAATGACAGGCTGGTTACAAAAATATAATCATTCGTTTCCTCTAGCTACTCTTGTTATTAATTTAATTGGGTCGTGTTTAATTGGTATATCGGCTGGGATAGGAATAGAGCGGGGGACCGGTATGCATATGTTTACTGTGATAGGAAGCTTGGGGGCTTTTACTACATTTTCTACTTTTGCAATTGAATCCCTGGATTTAATGCTGAGCCGGGAACATCGCAAGTTAATGCTTTATGTATGTTTTTCTTTGGTGGGAACGTCAGTTTGTTGTATGTTATGCTATCATCTTATGAAAAATATAGGACATTAATCGCTCGTCTATATGAAAATTCGACAATGTATTATAAAATAATTGGAAGAAATGTAATTTATTTAAAAAATGAACTGTTAGGTGCCATAACTATGACAACTTTAAAGAATAACATTAAAAGCTATACAGGTAATAAACAGGTAAATGATAAAAAGATTCAAAAGGTACTCTTCAATATTTTATTTCACCATATTGAAGAATTGGTATTTGTCATGGAATATGATGCTGAACACATATTTCGATATGTATTTGTAAATGAGTCCGCTTATAAATTAACTGGTATACCAGAAGATTGTATTGGTAATACCTGGTGGGATTATTTGCCTGCAGAAAAGGCTGAATTATTGCAAAGGTACTATGAACAAGTAAGGAATAATAATGAACCTGTAACGTTTATAGATGCTTTCGATTTCAATGGCTTTGAACGCTTTGGAGAGACAACTATAAGCCCGGTTTTTGATTCTGAAGGAAATATGGCTTATCTGGTGGGGATTACACACCTATCAGCTCAATATATGCAAGAGAATGGAATGATCATTGAAAGTGAACAGATTTATCGTTCGTTATTGGATCATAATCTGGATGCAATCGTTTCGCTTAATCGCAATGGAGAAATTCTGAACTGCAATCCTTCGACTATTTCAATTACCGGGTATCGGGAGAATAATCTAAAAGACTACTCTTTTTTTGATTATATTCACTCGGACGATTTGGAAAGGATTATGAACTTATTTGAAAGAGCGTTAGAGGGATATCCAATGGAAGCAACGGCTGTGTTTTTCCTGCATAAAAGAGGACATTACATCCAAATTCAATTAAAATCAGTCCCTATTATTGTGAACAAGGAAATTAAGGGCGTTTATTTTATTATGCGGGATCTTTCCGAGCAGCTCCGAAATACAGAAAAGATTAATTATATGGTACTGCATGATCAATTAACAGGTCTATTAAATCGATCAGCCTTGATGAAAGATTTACATGAAGCTATTCATATAGCTAAGAAACTGAATAGTGAATTCTCGTTAATATATATGGATTTGGACCGTTTTAAATTTATGAATGATTCCTTTGGGCATCAGTCTGGGGATCAGCTCTTAAAAGTAATCAGTGAGCGGCTTCTGTCTATTCAGGGAGATTTTCACTCTGTATACCGACAGGGGGGAGATGAGTTCGTTATATTGCTTGAGAAAACTTCCAGGAATGAAACCATACGATTTATTGGAAAGCTGATTTCCCTTCTTGAGGTACCTTTTTACATTCATGAGCAGCAATATTATGTTACAGCAAGTATGGGTATTAGTATGTATCCCGATGACGGATTGGATGCGATAACCTTAATGCAGAAAGCAGATGACGCCCTATTTCAGGTCAAAAAAAGAGGGAGGGCACACTTTTTATTTTACAGTGAGCGTATGAGAAATGATCAATTTGCGAATCCGTTTTTAATGGATACCAGTTTAAGACGGGCTATTGAAAAAAATGAATTGTCTGTGCATTATCAACCTCAAATTAATTTGCTTAATAATGAAACAACCAGCTTTGAGGCATTATTAAGGTGGAATCATTCCAAACTGGGCTATGTTTCTCCAGCAGAATTTATTCCAGTCGCAGAGGATACAGGGTTAATAATCCCAATTGGCGAATGGGTCATAGAAGAAGTATGCAAGCAAATAAATAAGTGGAATTTATGTGGATATTATACAAAAGTAGCGATTAACTTATCCCCCAAACAATTTCAACAGCCTAATATTGTAGATATCATAAAATTGTATATGGATAAGTATAAAATAGATGCATCATCATTGGAAATTGAGATTACCGAAGGGACAATACAGGATACAAAAGAGACGAATGAGACACTGAAAGAAATGAAGAGATTGGGATTAAGTATATCTGTAGATGATTTTGGCACTGGATATTCTTCTTTAAGCTATCTGAAACAATTCCCATTAAACACGTTAAAGATCGATCGATCATTTATAAGCGAGTTAATGACTGACAGTAAGGATGCAGCAATCACGAGAACAATTATCCATTTGGGGCACAGTCTGGGTCTTGAAGTCATTGCCGAAGGTGTTGAAACAAAGGAACAGGTAGATTTCCTGTTAGATATACAGTGTGAAAAAGCACAGGGCTTTTATTTTTCAAGACCAATTCCGGCTATTGAAGCTGAAGAGAAATTCTTGAAAAAGAAGAAATAAAATATAGCATAAAACAGCCAGACAATAGGCAAACGGTCAGAATGTAGGTTCTGCTCGTTTGCCTTTATCGTTTTTTTAAGCCTTCTTGGCCATTCTGCAAATCGATGACCGTGATTTCAGGACGTGAAAATAATCGGTATGGAATACGGGTTGTACCTAATCCGCGATTTACATACAAGGATAAAGGACCAACTGTATAAGATCCTTCCCTGTATTTTTCTGCAAAAGGAGGGGTCACAATCGCACCCAAAAGTGGAATTTGAATTTGTCCTCCATGACTATGTCCGCTTAATTGCAAATGCACTGGGTAACTGGCGGCATAATCAGCATAATCAGGAGCGTGAGACAGAAGAATGGTAAATAAATCACTGGATTGTCCCGGTATACTTACATCCAGGTTGGGCTTGCCAAGCATTGCATCATCTATCCCGCTTATTACGATTTGACTGCCATTCTCCTGGGTTATAAAGTTTGATTCATTTACTAATAGGGTAAATCCATTATTAACCATAGTCTCTTTGTAAATTTCCGTACCATAACCGCCATGATCATGATTGCCAAATACGCAATATTTACCAAGAGGTGCCTCCAGTTGACTTAATAATTGATTGAGCTTAGGAGTTATCTTATATTCATTCGGATTATCCATCAAATCACCTGTAAAACAAATAATATCGGGATTAAGTGAATGAATGGTTTCGACTGTTTTTTCTAAATCTGTCAAATTATATTGGAAACCCAAATGAGTATCACTAAATTGGACAATTCTACTATTATGAAAGGATTCTGGAATAAGTGGGTGGGAATAGGAAAAGCTTGTTATGTCAATCCAGGATGGTTCAATATCTTTCATATAAAATCGCCCTCCTATAAGAGAGCAAAGAATAGTAGCTATATAGGCAAATGATTTTTTTAAAAAGAATCTTCTGGTTATTTTCTTCATTGTAAAGTTCCTATCTCATAATTGTCAGTCTAATCCTATCATTCATTAAGATAATTGTTAAGATGTATGAGTATTACTTTTTGATTACAAAATTTATGTGCTATTTGGTCTATAGATTAACTACCCAAAATAAGGTAAAATTAAAATACAATAGGTATTTAGATTTATAGGAAAGATGATTATATATTTTTAACTGAATGGGATGTTTCATTCTGAGGACGAGGGTGTTACAGATGAATAAAGCCAAATCATATGAAATGATCTATCTTCCTGCAAAAATAGGAATGATAAAAGTATATATGTATGGATTCCATAAAAAAGGAGATCCCGGCAGAGTATTTGTTATGCTTAATGATTTAAGAGTAAATGGCAAAGGCACGAATAAAAAGGAAACATTGATCAGTACTCTCTCTAAACTAAATGAGCTAATCAATCATAAGTAAATTTGGAGGGCAGCCTAATGGCTGCCCTTTTATCATTTTATTGGATTGGACAAAATTTAATAAATCTCGTTATACCTATATTTCTCTTCTATTTTTCTAATTCAGTACTTCTGGATATTATTGACAGAATTTTGTGATATAATAAAAGTGAATAATCATTCATTTTATTTGGAGGGCTCATATGAAGGGAAAAGTAGTGATTGTAACTGGTGGTTCGAGTGGAATGGGAAAGGCTATGGCTCAACGTTTTGCAAATGAAGGGGCTAAGGTAGTCATTACCGGAAGGAATAAAGAAAAACTGGATAACACCATTAAAGAATTTGCAGAAAATCAGGAGAATATACTGGCTGTTCAGATGGATGTTCGAAATGTGGAGGATGTTGAAAGAACCATTGAAGAGACGGTTACCAGATTTGGTACAATCGATTATTTGATTAATAACGCAGCAGGTAATTTTATTTGTCCGGCAGAGGATCTATCACCGAATGGCTGGAAATCTGTCATTGATATTGTTTTGAATGGTACCTTTTACTGCAGCAGTCTCATCGGCAAGTATTGGATAGAAAACGGCATTAAAGGATCAATCATCAATATGGTCGCTACCTATGCGTGGGATGCAGGTCCATATGTCATTCACTCTGCCTCAGCAAAGGCCGGTGTTCTGACAATGACAAGAACTTTGGCTGTGGAATGGGGTAAAAAATATGGAATCCGCGTAAATGCAATTGCTCCCGGGCCGATTGAAAGAACCGGGGGAGCAGATAAGTTATTTCAATCGGAGGAGGCAGCTCAAAGAACTCTTGAAAGTGTTCCGCTTGGAAGATTAGGAACACCGGAGGAAATTGCAGATTTAGCCCTCTATTTACTATCTGATCGGGCATACTATATTAATGGTGACTGTATTACAATGGATGGCGGTGCTCATCTTAATCAATTTCCGTTTTAGGTATAGATGAATGGTAGTATGGTAGTAGTAAGAATAGGAATCAATAAAAAACAGTTCAATTTGCTGATGAACTGTTTTTTTGTGCGTTCATTGACTGGTTGTTTATGAATATACTTAAGTTTTCACTATCCTTGTATTATTTTTCAGTAAAAAGTGTTTATTCTGGTAAAAAGGGGAATAAGCTAATAAAGGCCTTGAGATAGATGTACTTAAAAAGGGGGATCATAATGAAAAAGGTTTTAACTTCGTTGTTTATTGCCATACTTGTATTAGCGGTTTCTCCTCTTGTCAAAGTAGATGCTAAAAGTACACTGGATAAACAGGATGCATTTAATCTTTTAGATAGCGCATTTCAATTGCAAGTATCTCTTTCAGAACAACCAAGATCAATGGACAAAATTCGAGACTTATTAAAAAATTCCTTCTCAGAGGAATACACTGAGGATTTTATGAACATGAATGTACAAAAAAGTGTGGATGGAAGTGGCTATCAGACATATGGTACCGATATAGCCCTTTATTATATTCCTTTTTTTACATATAGTGAACATACTAAACTAGGATATAGTTCAGCTAATGATCAATGGTATGTGTATGAATGGTTCCCAGGCAATACAGATGGACCAATTAGCTATGAAGGGCATTACGAGGCAATCGGGCTGATGTATGACCATGATAAATGGGTAATTAATGATTACCAAATTGCTTTCGATCCCAAAACACTTGATAATAGTCAAGAAACAGCCCAAAAGTCCAATGTGGGTGAGGAGCCATCCAATCAAACTTTCATAAACAGAATGACAGATTATATTAGCTATGGGTTCATTAATCAAATGTCTCATTGGTTTGGGATGATTGCTTTCTAAATCCTGATGGCATGAATAGAAAAGCTAATCCTGCTTAAATGAGGATTAGCTTTTTTGTATTAATTTTCAATATTTAACAATTCCATAATTCGTTCCTGGTTAAATCCAATGATTACTTGATCACCAATGACAAACGTTGGGGTAGAATATGAATCATATTTGGTCATAAGTATTTTTTTTGCTTTTGTATCCTTCTGAATATCTTTTAAGGTATAGGGAATATTGTGCTCATCAAAAAAATTTTTGGCGTAAGCACATGGCGGACAGCCTGGTTGCGTAAAAAAGAGAATTGGTTCCACTTTTTTCTATCCTTTCTTTTGTTTATTTTGTATCTACCAGTATACATGAAACTTTTTTGTTTACTATAGTACGAATTTTAAGTAGGATATCAGGCAGGACTCTCTTTTAATTAAAAGAACAAGAAAAGAGAAAAAGGATTGCCAACACCTGAGTTTCTTGTCAATTTATTTTGATAGATTCTGCTTTAAAGTGAAAAAAATGGCGCTGGAATTTTTCTTGGAACGTTTTTATGATAAAATGATGAAGTCTCTAAAAAAAGAGATGAAATAAAAGGTGTAACCATCAAATACGTTATAATGAATTTGGGTATACAAATAATGCCTATTCCTCTATTCTGTTACTAATGGCAAGTCCATAAGCGACAATATTTTATTTGTTGGTAAGTCATGAAAGGAGCATATATTAGATATGTCACGATTACAAGGAATTTTATCACGTTTGAAAAACCTACAGGAGCAAGGGAAAGTATCAGATACAGCACAACGTGTGTTTGAAGTTGAAGGTCAAGTGAAATGTCAAGTATCTTATTTCGATAAAACTGAAACATTCGAGCTAGAGATTTTCCAAGATAAAGGAAAGACTATGAAGTATCAATTTGATAATATTGATATGATTGCCATTGAAATTTTTGAGTTAATTTATAGCTAATTTGGAAATTTGAGATGATTTGGTTATGTTCCATTAGCATGATGAAGGTATTTGTTCCTTATCATGTAGGTAATGCTTCTTTAAAATCTCTAACTTGAATTAATCTAAAGTAGGGAAGGGAAGATAATTACTGACAAATCGAACAGTTGAGTCTTCCGAATAAAACCAAAAATGGATAAACAGGAACTAACTATATAAGGGGTTCTTAACCATGTTAGATATGCAAAAATTAGATGGATTCGAACTGACTGTAAAGGATTTAATGATTTCGTCTGAACGTGTTGCTCATGTACAGCAGGAAAATAATCTCGAACATGCATTATTGGTTCTTACTAGAAGCGGCTATACTGCTATACCAGTTCTGGGACATGATTATAAATTGCATGGATTAATTAGTACACCAAAGATAATGGATGCGATATTAGGCCTTGAGCGAATTGAATTTGAAAAACTGGAAGAGATGAAGGTTGCAGAAGTGATGGATCCTAATCTCCCATGTCTTAAAGAAAATGATTCAATTGAAAAAGCAATGGAACTACTTATCGATCATCCATTTGTATGTGTGGTAGGTACTGAGGGAGCTTTCGAAGGTATATTGACCAGAAGGCAGGTTATGAAGCAAACAAATCGTTTAATAAAAATCATTAAATATAATTAATATCAGTTATCTCAATCGATAATGATTAGTGGAACAAAATTTAAACAATCTTTTAAAACGCCTGGATAAAGCTCCAGGCGTTTTTTACTTGGTTATAAAGTTCAAGTGTATAACTAAAAAGGAAAGTGATTATAAACGAAGTGATCAATAAGACACTGTTTAGATACTGATATCTAACAAAAATTTTTGTTAGGTATTATCTTCCAAATTTACTTTATCCAGGATAGGAACTTCGTTAAAATGATAGGGAGGGGCGTGGGAAAATGGACTCGAACAATTCAAGTGTAGAAAAAAAGTTGTTCAAAAGGGCAAAGAAGAAGACAAAACGCCCTTACGTATTAATTTCTATCCTATTGGCTTTATTCATGGGTGCTATCGAGGGTACTATCGTTTCAACGGCAATGCCTGAGATAGTTGGTGAGCTGGGAGGCTTCTCCCTATATAGTTGGGTCTTCTCAGCCTATTTGCTAATGAATACGGTAACGGTATTGATCTATGGGAAGCTATCTGATTTATTTGGCAGAAAACCCATATTGTTATTTGGGATTACAGTCTTTCTGCTTGGTTCCCTTGGCTCTGGATATGCATGGTCCATGCAAAGCTTAATTTTCTTCCGTTTAATCCAGGGTTTTGGAGCGGGAGCCATTACGCCCGTTGCCATGACAATTGTGGGGGATATTTATACGAAAGAAGAACGAGCAAAAGTTCAAGGGTATTTATCAAGTGTATGGGGAATATCGGCCATTTTGGGACCTGCAATTGGCGGATTATTAATCGAATACATATCATGGAGCTGGATCTTTTGGATTAATATTCCGTTAGGATTTCTCTCTTTAGGAGGTTTGTTATTTTTCTTCCATGAGCATAAGGCGGTTAAAAAACAAAAGGTTGATTATATGGGTTCAGGGCTGCTTGCTGTTTTTTTGTCGCTTTTAATGTTTTTATTTGTGCAAGGCGGGATCTCATTTTCCTGGATTTCTCTAAAAAGTTTGTTGTTAATTATACTCTTGCTGATTTTGGTGTTTTGCTTTGTGAAGCATGAAAACAGAACTGAAGAGCCCGTTATGCCCTTTTCTATCTGGAAGAATCAAGCAATATTGTTTGCTAATTTAACCTCTCTTACAACCGGTATTGTTTTAATTGGAGTATCAAGCTATTTACCAACATTTGTACAGGGAGTGATGGGGAAATCCCCAACGATAGCAGGATTTACTCTTACTGCTATGTCTATAGGATGGCCGATTGCATCCTTTATATCAGGCAATATGATTTTGAAGATAGGGTATCGTACTACCTGTATAATAGGTGGAATCTTTATCATTTTGGGTGCATTGGCTTTTACATTTTTGCCCTCCCATGGATATGTGTTTTTGGCCGCTTCGGGATCGTTTTTACTTGGTGTGGGAATGGGGCTTACAAGCACTTCGTTTATTGTGTCCATCCAATCTACTGTGGGTTGGGAACAAAGAGGTGCTGCAACGGCCGCCAACATGTTCATGAGAAATCTGGGAAATACAATCGGTGCCGCATTATTGGGAGGCATATTGAATAACCGATTAAACGCCTATTTTTCACAAAATGAAAATATAGATTTAAATTCGGTAAACGAATTGCTTAACACAGAGATTCGATCTTCATTAGGACCGGAAAGATTGGAACTGCTCCAAAGTGGATTAACACATTCATTGGGTATTGTTTATTTTATTGTCTTACTACTGGCTATACTTAGCGTGTTCTTAATATTGAAAATGCCAAAAGAGAAATCGTAACAGCCTAATTAACCTGCTATATTGTAATATTTGCAGTTCAGCAGAATATAAAGGTAAAATAAATTGAATGTCTGATTAAGAAGAGATTGGTTTGTGAGGAGAACAAATGGTTATAACTGATTTTGAATTATTGGATACTCTTGCTGTTGAACTGAATTTACGTAAGACTGCCGAAAGAATGTTTGTCTCTCAGCCGGCACTTTCACAGCGTCTTCAATCAATAGAAAGAGAATGGGGAACACCGCTTTTTATTAGGTCAGCAAAAGGAATGACGTTGACGGAGGCTGGAGAAATTGTCGTTCAATATGCCAGGGAATCCCTGAAATTAAAAGAAAAAACACGAGAAAAAGTAGACGCTCTTAATCATAATGTACAGGGTACTTTAAAAATTGCGAGTGCTTCTATAGTCGGCCAATATTGGCTCCCGATGATTTTAAAGAAATATGTTAACAAATATCCCAATGTTAAGATTTCACTTGTGACAGGATGGAGCAGTGAAATGATCGAAAATATCTATAATGGAGAGTCCCATATTGGTATATTGAGAGGAGTCCCTGACTGGCATGGCTATAAAAAGCTATTGTTCAGTGATCACTTATACCTTGTGGATACCGAGCTTAGCCAATTATCAGATGCGTTAACTACAGAACGCCCCTTTATCTTGTTTAAAAGTGATTCGAACTATTATCGAGAGATTCAAAACTGGTGGATTCGCCATTATGGAATTCCTCCGACACGTACCATTCTTGTTGATCAAATTGAAACTTGTAAACAGATGGTGATGAATGGAATTGGTTATGCCATTCTACCGGGTATATCTTTAAGAGAAGGTGAAGCCTCGTATTTTAAACATCCTTTGTATGACCTGGAGGGACAGTCAGTTGAAAGAAAGACATGGCTTGTAAGCTATGATGCTTCCCTGGAATTAAGGCAGGTTAAGGCTTTTGTTAGTTTGATTGAGGAAATGTTAACGGAATAGAAATGAAATCTCTATTCTTGTTTTTCCTACGCTTGTTTGATAAAGTAATAGAAAATTATTTAGGGGAGAGAAATATACTATGAAAATGATGGACGCAAATGAAATTATATCCTTTATCGGAAATAGTGTTAAAAAAACGCCGGTTAAAGTATACATAAAGGGAGAAATCAGTGAACTGGTATTTAATCCTGAAGTTAAAACATTTATTACCGGTAACACTGGGGTAATTTTTGGAGAATGGTCTGATATTCAACCAACATTAGAAGAAAACAAGGAGAAAATAGAAGATTATGTGATTGAAAATGATCGTCGAAATTCTGCGATTCCAATGCTGGATTTAAAAGGGATTAATGCACGTATTGAGCCGGGTGCGATTATCCGTGATCAGGTTCATATTGGCAATAATGCGGTGATTATGATGGGAGCTTCCATCAATATTGGAGCAAGCATCGGAGATAAGACCATGATTGATATGAATGCTGTGCTTGGCGGACGTGCAACTGTTGGTGAGAATTGTCATATTGGAGCAGGAGCAGTGTTGGCTGGAGTAATAGAGCCACCATCTGCCAATCCCGTTGTAATTGAAGATAATGTACTTGTTGGTGCTAATGCGGTTATTTTAGAAGGTGTCCGAGTAGGAGAGGGAGCTGTAGTTGCGGCTGGCGCAATTGTAGTAGAAGATGTTCCTGCTCATACAGTAGTTGCTGGAGTTCCGGCTAAAGTAATTAAAAAAATTGATGAAAAGACTAAATCCAAAATTGAAATTAAGGATGAGCTTCGTCAGTTATAATAAAAATGGAAGGGCGTGGAGATGATGATTTCCGCGCCTGTTTTTAAATTGGAGATGAGGTGAGCTGTGATTTGGAAAAGTTAATTTCGATTAGAAGAGATCTGCATCGGATCCCTGAGCCTGGTTATAAGGAATTTAAGACTCAACAATATTTGATAGATTACATAAGAAATCTTCCTCAGGATCGTATAGAATGGGAAAAATGGAGAACAGGACTATTTGTTCGAGTAAAAGGGCTATCTCCTGAGAAAACCATAGGCTACCGTGCTGACATCGATGGTTTGCCAATTCGTGAAGAAACGGAGCTTCCCTTTAAATCCGAGCATGCAGATTTTATGCATGCATGTGGCCATGATTTTCATATGACCATCGCCCTGGGTGTATTAACAGATTTAGTGGAAAATCCAATTAATGACCATGTTTTATTTATGTTCCAGCCCGCAGAAGAGGGACCTGGAGGAGCAGAAGAGATGATTGCTGCTGAGCAGTTTTCTAAGTGGAGGCCTGATTTGATTTTTGGATTGCACATAGCTCCGGAATATCCGGTGGGAACAATTGCCACCAAAACAGGTTTACTCTTTGCCAATACCTCGGAGATCTTTATAGATTTTAAAGGGGTTGGTGGGCATGCTGCCTATCCCCATCTGACGAATGATATGGTGATTGCATCCTGTCAATTTGTTACTCAGCTACAGACTATTGTAGCAAGAAATATTAATCCACTCGATTCGGCCGTTGTTACAATTGGAAAAATTACAGGAGGGACCGTCCAAAATAGTATTGCTGAAAATGCGCGGATAGAAGGGACGATTCGGACGCTTTCTGAGGATTCTATGCTATTGATCCGGAATCGAATACTGGAAATGGCAAAAGGAATGGAAATGGCTCTTGGTTGTAAGATTAATGTTGATTTTGGTTCATCCTACTATCAAGTATATAACGAACCAAATCTAACAGAAGAGTTTATGAAATTTCTGTATCAGCGCCATGATACGTCATTAGTCAATTGTAAGGAAGCGATGACGGGTGAGGACTTTGGATACATGATTAAGGAGATCCCAGGCTTTATGTTCTGGCTTGGTGTTCAGTCATCGTATGGATTGCACCACGCTAAATTAAATCCGGATGAGAAGGCACTTTCCTTTGCTGTATCGGTTATAACAGATTATATTCGAATGAAATCAATATAAAAAGAGAACCCGGCTTGAGTATAACAGCCGGGTTCTCTAGTATTATTCCGTTCCTTCAGCAGCGTATTGAAGCCTTATTTGATCAATGGCAATTTTAATCCTAGAGCGCAGCTGGCGTTCGACATGGTATTGCTGTCCATTTGTTGTTCTGGCTACAATTCGAATTGTATAATCAGCTGTACCCATATCCTGGATGCCGAGAATCTCAGGCCCCATCAGAATATCTTCATCCTGTTCGGCCATTGTGTGGCATATCTCTTTGACCGATTTTGTGATTTCCTCCAAATTATCTTCTGCTTTAAGTTTAATTTCCACCATAGCTCTCATAGCTCCACGGGAATGATTGCTTAGTATGGCAATTTGTCGATTGGGAATATAGTGGAGGCTTCCGTCATAACCTCTTATTTGGATTGTTTTAAGTCCGACTACCTCAACAACGCCTTTAATAACTCCTATTGTCACTTCATCCCCAACATCAATCTGTTTTTCGAGCAGGATAAAGAAGCCGGTTACCACATCACTCACTAATCCCTGGGCACCAAAACCGACCGCTAAACCGACGATTCCGGCACCGGCTAGAATCGCACTCACATTGATTCCCAACATTTCCAGGATGGTAACAATTAAGATAAATATAAAGACGTAACCAAAAGCGTTTTTCGTTAAGGATTCCAATGTTTTCGTGCGATTCTCTGAAAGATTCTCTTTCGCCTGCATGCGTGAGAAAATCTTTTCAATGATTTTGAAAGTAAACGTGCGTATTACTTTATAGATTAAATAAAATAAAAAGATTTTTAGAGCCCAAATTCCAATATCAAAAAGCCAGGTTTCCCACTTCAGATCTGAAAATTTAAAACCCATTACGAACATATTCTCCATTAAACCAATCCTTTCCTAACAACTTCTTTATTGATATAAACGGAAGTATTCAGTTATGATAGATACTGTTTTTGGTATACTATAATCTTCATCTTAGAGGAAAGTGTATGCACCCATTTACTATCATAATAGAATAATATAGGTATACCTTAAAGGAAGTTGAATGATTTGCCAAGTGAAAGGTAAAATGTTTGAAAAGACATAATCATTTTTTAACATAAACTGATAAAATAATAAAGTTATAGATAATAAAGCTTACCTATGTCGATTTCTATATATTTTAAATACGATTCTCGAGTTTGTTTAAAGAATTATTGATATATTTATTAGTATACTATATAGAGCTAAATTTCTACTTGACGTTACTGGTGGGTTATAGATTTTTTTATTAGGTTAATCAATAGTCAGTTTTACTATTTTTCCAAAAAGTTTGGGTGAAAATACTGTAAACATTTAACTGTATTATGTATTATTTGCATATGTGATATTTATTTTGGACATATATTGGAATTTTAGGCGGGATGAAGGTTCGTTGATTGGATCTCAATCGGTGATTTGGGACATTCAAGAAACATGTGAAGAATGAAGAGCGGTTCTCCCTTTCCGCTAAATAGTATAGATCGGGTTAATAATCACTTTATAAAACTGAAAAGGAGGCGTCGTAGCCTTGAATTTTGAACTGCTGACAATAACGGTATTATGGTCCTTCCTTTATGTATATGTCATAATTGCATCCATTGAGTTTGGTGTTGGTTTTTTTACATATTATGGTCGTTTTAAAGGTAAGCAGGTGGGAATTCCTAAATGGACAGGTCATTATGATCCGCGACTATGGCATATTACGATTATTTTCTTTATATTTTTTGTGGCTGGATTGATTGGATTTTTCCCAGATACATTTTATTATTTTGGCAGAGCATTGGTTATACCAGGGCTGGTTGTTTTATTACTGGTAGTCATCAGATTTATGGCACATTTCCTGTACAAAAAAGGGAATAAAACAAGCTGGTCATTTTTATTTATTTATGTATCGACTGGAATCCTGATTCCTGCTTCTTTATCCATTGGGCTTACGATATCTGAGGGAGGATTTATAAAAAAAGAAGGGGAACGAGTATTTCTCCTGGTAAAAAAATTATTCCTCAGTCCTTATTCCTGGAGTGTCGTGTTTCTGGCAATTGTAAGTGTCTTATTTATAAGCGCGGTATTTTTGCTCTATTATAAGGAAAAGTCCAATGATAAGGAGGCAAGTATGACTGTGCGGGGCTACGCTCTTTTTTGGAGCGTTCCAACGATCATAGCAGTCGCTTTAGCTACTATTTCATTAAGGGGACATAACTTGCGTCATTTTGAAAATGCGTTGGAGATTTGGTGGTTATTTGCCTTTTCATTAATTTTCTTTATGTGTGCCTTATATTTAATAATTAGAAATAAAAGACATGGTTTAGCATTTATATTTGTATTACTTCAGTTTTTATTTGCTTTCTATGGATATGGAATTTCACATTTGCCTTTTATACTTGATCCGTTCATTACATTGGATTCGTTTAATGGGCGTCACTTATGGTTAACCTTAGGCTGCTTATTGCTATTTGGATTATTGCTCTTGACCCCATTTACTCTATTGATCAATAAAATGTTATTCCGAACAAAATGAAAAAAACGCGAGTGCCTAAATGATCTGACCCAAGAAAGTTAGACACAAAAAATTAAGCAGCTTCTAAGATCTGAGTCCGGTATTCAACTGGACTTAG